>NZ_JACYNS010000129.1:0-6089 GCF_014839405.1 Frigoribacterium sp. CFBP 13605
CGTCGAGCGGGATCGCCCGCAGCGGCGACGAGGCCGGCACGGTGCCGAGCTCGCGCGCGGCCCGGGCCCAGTCGCGCAGCAGGGCTCCGAGGCCGTCGGCCGATCCGACGCCCTCGACCAGGTCGAGGAGGCGCATCTCGCCCGCGGCACCGCGGCTGCCCCGCACGAGGGCTCCGTCGAGCACGAACCCGGCGCCGAACCGCTCGCCCGCCAGCAGGGTCACGAACGACGTGGCGGCGCCGGCACCACCACCGACCTCGCGGTCGGCACGGGATGCGGCCGCCGCTTCGGCCACGGCGGCCAGGTTGGCGTCGTTCTCGACGACGACGGCCCAGCCGCGCTCGGCGAAGAGCCCGGTGTAGTCGGGGTTCATCAGCACCCAGAAGTCGGCGCCGACCTCGATCGGCGACCGGCCCTCGGCGTCGGTCGGCGCGGGCACTCCGAGTGCCACGGCGAGCACGTCGGCGTCGCCCAGCGAGGCCTCGCCGAGGACGTCGTCGACCAGCCGTGAGACCGTCCGGCGGCGGTCGTCCGCCGTCCCGTCGGGGTCGATGCGCCGTGCGACGCGGGCCACGACGTCGCCGCGCAGGTCGGCCACGACGGCGGTCAGGTGGTGGCGGCCGGCGTCGACGCCGACGACGTGCCCGGCGGAACGGGCCAGGGCGTAGCGACGCGCGGGGCGGCCCTTGCGGTACTCGCCGGTCGAGCGGGCGTCGGCGAGCGACACCATCCAGCCGTGGTCGATGAGGTCGTCGCAGACCCCGAGCACGGTGGACCGGGTGAGTCCGGTGAGGGCGATCAGGTCGCTCGCCGTGACCGCGTCCGCGGACCACGCGTGCCGCAGCACCTCGGCCGCGTTCATGCGGCGGAGCAGGCTCGGCGACGACACCCCGGTGCTCAGCGCCACCCGCGCCTCCTCGTGCTGTGGCCGGTGCCTCGCGACACGGCGGATCTTTTCGACGACGACCCATGGTGCCACGCCGAGAATTGATCTAGGGTCTAAATCTACACACCAGATCAACTCGGTCCCGACGCTGTCGTCGGGGTCGCGACCCGGGAGACGACGACGTGCCCACACCCCCACTGCCCTCCGGTGCCGGCCTCAGCCGACGCACCCTCCTCGGCGGGATCGGTGCCGCCGGGGCGGCGCTCCTCCTCGCCGGCTGCGCCCCGTCCGGCTCCGGCCGCGGGCGCACCGAGATCACCTTCTACGCGACCAAGCCCGAGGCGATCCCGTACTTCTCCGACCTGGTCTCGCGCTTCAACGAGTCGCAGTCGGCGGTCCGGGTGATCCACGACTCGACCTCGGGCATCTCGGCCGGTTTCGTCCGGGGCAACCCGCCCGACGTCGCGGCCTTCACGTACAACCTCGAGATGGCCCGCTTCATGGAGCGCGGGGCGCTGAGCGACCTGGGCGACCTGCCCGAGGCGCGCACGATCCGCCCCGAGGTGCAGGAGCTGGTCGACCAGTACGCGACGTACCCCGGCCGGACGAGCGTGCTGCCGTACTCGATCACCGCCGCGTCGGTGATCTACAACCAGCAGGTCTTCGCCGACCTGGGCGTCGAGGTGCCGACCACCTGGGACGAGTTCCTCGCGGCGTGCGACACCTTCACGGCGGCCGGCGTCACGCCGATCTACAGCACCTTCCGCGAACCGTGGACCGTCGCCCAGGGCCTGTTCGACTACACGACCGGCGGGTCGCTCGACGTCGCGGCCTTCTACGAGAAGATGAACGCCGAGGGCACGAGCGTCGGCCAGGGCGGCTCGGTCTCGTTCGAGAAGGACTTCCGCGAACCCGTCGAGCGCATGGTGCAGCTCGGACGGCTGTCGAACGCCAACCGCAACAGCCGCGGGTACGGCGACGGCAACCTCGCCATGGCGCAGGGCGAGGCGGCGATGCTCATGCAGGGGCCGTGGGCACTCGGTGAGATCACCAAGGCGAACCCCGAGGCGAGGGTCGGCACGTTCCCCTTGCCGATGACCGACGACCCCGCCGACCGCAAGGTGCGGGTCAACCTCGACCTGGCCCTGTGGGTGCCCGAGCAGTCGCGCAAGCAGGACGCCGCCCGCGAGTTCCTGACCTACCTGATGCAGCCCGAGATCCAGGACGCCTACAACCGCGACTTCCTGGCGTTCGGCACCACGAGGTCGGCCCCCGCCGTGACCGACGAGCGCATCGTCGGCATGCAGGGCTACTACGACGACGCGCGGTTCTACCAGGGGGCGTCCAAGGCGATCCCGCTGACGATCCCCGCCGAGAACTACGTGCAGGGCATCGTCACCGGCGCCAGCGTCGAGGGCACCCTGCGCACCATGGACGCCGACTGGCGCCGCCTGGCACTCCGCGCATGAGCGCGATCGACGGCGCGGGCCGCGCCACGGCCCCGGCCACCCCGACCACCGCCCGAGTCGAAGGAGACCCGATGGCCACCACCACCCCCACGGCCGTGCGAGGCGCCCGCACCTCGCTGGGCGGCAGCACGACCGGCAACCCGCGGCGCCGCGGCAGGCGCGTCGACCCGGTCTTCTACTTCTTCCTCGTGCCGACGCTCGTCCTCTTCTCGCTGGCGATCACCCTGCCGGCCGTGATGGGCGTGTTCTACAGCTTCACGAACTCGATCGGCTTCGGCGAGTTCGACATGGTCGGCGTCACCAACTACCTCGCGATGGCGACCGACCCGGCGATCCTCGGCTCGTACGGCTTCACGATGGGCTTCGCGCTGGTCACGGTGATCGCCGTCAACGTGATCGCCCTGCTGTTGGCGATCGGCCTGACCTCGCAGATCAAGGCGAAGACCGCGCTGCGGGCCGTGTTCGTGATCCCGATGGTCATCTCGGGCATCATCATCGCCTTCGTCTTCCAGTTCCTCTTCTCGAACTCGCTGCCGGCCCTCGGCACCTCGCTCGGCATCCCCGGGCTGCAGGACAGCATCCTCGCGAACGCCGACACCGCCTGGATCGGCATCGTCGTGGTGACCGCGTGGCAGGCGATCCCGAGCACGCTGCTGATCTACATCGCGGGCCTGCTCGCGATCCCCGGCGAGGTGTACGAGGCGAGCAGCCTCGACGGCGCCTCGGGCTGGAAGCAGCTGCGGTCGATCACGCTGCCGCTCGTCGCGGGCTACGTCCTGATCAACACGATCATCGGCTTCAAGAACTTCCTGAACTCGTACGACATCATCGTCGGCCTGACGAACGGCGGCCCCGGCACGTCGACCCGCAGCATCGCGATGACGATCTTCACGGGCTTCACCGGCGGCGACTACGCCTACCAGATGGCCAACGCGACCATCTTCTTCGTGATCGCCGTCGCGATCGCGCTCGTCCAACTCCGGATCACCCGCGGAAAGGCGGCCGTCTGATGGCGAACACCGCACTCGTCACCCCGGCCGCCTCGGCGGCCCCCACCCCAGGAGGCACGGGTCGCGACGCCGACGCCGTCACCCGTCGTCGACGCGGTCGCGTCGGTCGGGAGCGCCCGAACCGCCTCGTCACCGTGCTGCTGGTGCTCGGCACGATCACCGTGCTGATCCCGATCTACGTCACCGTCACGATGTCGCTCAAGACGTCGGCGCAGGCCGTCGACGGCAACGCGTTCAGCCTGCCGGCACCGATCGACTTCTCGAACTTCGCGACCGCCTGGCAGCTGACCGACTTCCCGCGGGCGTTCGGCATCTCGACCCTCGTGACGGCCGCGACCGTGATCGGCACGGTCGTGCTCGCCTCGATGGCGTCGTACGCGATCTCGCGCAACTGGGACCGCAAGCTGTTCCGCTTCTCGTTCTTCTACCTGCTGGCCGCGATGTTCCTGCCGTTCCCGGTCGTCGCGCTGTCGCAGATCAAGTTGACCGGCATCGTCGGCCTCGACAACCCCGCCGGCGTCGCGCTGCTGCACGTCATGTTCCAGCTGTCGTTCTCGATCCTGCTGTTCACGGCGTTCCTGCGGTCGTTGCCCGAAGAGCTGGAGGAGAGCGCGCGGCTCGACGGCGCCACCACCTGGCAGGTCTTCTGGCGCCTGGTCTTCCCGCTGCTCGCCCCGATGAGCGCCACGGTCGGGATCTTCGCCTTCCTGGCCTCGTGGAACGACTTCGCGATGCCGTCGCTGATCACCGCCGACCCGTCGCTGCAGACCCTGCCCGTGCTGCAACAGATCTTCCAGACGCAGTTCAGCAACGACTACAACGTCGCCTTCGCCTCGTACCTCATGGCGATGGCCCCGGCGATCGTCGTCTACCTCTTCACCCAGCGCTGGGTGATGGCGGGCGTGACGCAGGGCGCGATCAAGTAGGCGTCCGTCGGGGGCGCGGCCCGCGCCTCCTGACCCCCAGGCAACCCACCACCACCGAGAGGACCTCGCTCCACGATGACCGACACGCTCCGCACCGCACCCTCGACCGAGCTGCTGACCGACGACCCGACCTGGTGGCGCCAGGCGGCGGTCTACCAGATCTACCCCCGCAGCTTCGCCGACTCGAACGGCGACGGCATCGGCGACCTGCCCGGCATCACGGCGGCGGTGCCCTACCTGCAGCGGCTGGGCGTCGACGCGGTCTGGCTCAGCCCGTTCTATCCGTCGGCCCTCGCCGACGGCGGGTACGACGTCGACGACTACCGCGACGTCGACCCCAAGATCGGCACGCTCGCGCAGTTCGACGAGATGATCGACGCGCTGCACGCGGTCGGCATCCGGGTGATCGCCGACCTCGTGCCGAACCACTCGTCCGACCGGCACGTCTGGTTCCAGGAGGCGCTGGCCGCCCCCGCGGGATCGCCCGCCCGGGCGCGCTACATCTTCCGCGACGGTCTCGGCGAGACCGGCGAGCTGCCGCCCTCGGACTGGACGTCGATCTTTGGCGGCCCGGCCTGGACCCGCGTCGCCGACGGCCAGTGGTACCTGCACTCGTTCGCGAGCGAGCAGCCCGACTGGGACTGGGACAACGCGGAGGTGCGCGAGGACTTCCTGACCACGCTGCGGTTCTGGTCGGACCGCGGGGTCGACGGCTTCCGGGTCGACGTGGCGCACGGGCTGGCGAAGAGCCTGCCCGAGGTGCTGCCGTCCACGGCCGAGCTCGAGGCGCTGCCCAAGGCCGACGGCGACCACCCGCTGTGGGACCGCGACGAGGTGCACGAGATCTACGCCACGTGGCGTGAGGTCTTCGACGAGTACGACCCGCCGCGCATCGCCGTGGCCGAGGCCTGGGTCGAGCCGTCGCGCCGTGCCCGCTACGCCAGCGCCGAGGGCCTGGGCCAGGCGTTCAACTTCGACCTGCTCGAGGCCGACTTCGACGCCACGCAGTTCCACGACATCATCACGTACAACCTCGACGCCGCCGAGGCCTCGGGCTCGTCGACGACCTGGGTGTTCTCGAACCACGACGTCGTCCGTCACGCGACCCGGTACGGCCTGCCCGCCCTCGACGGTCGCGACGTCAAGCAGGGCGCCGAGTGGCTGCTCTCGGGCGGCACCTCGCCCGAGGTCGACGTCGAGACCGGCCTGCGTCGGGCCCGTGCCGCGTCGCTGTTCATGCTCGGCCTGCCCGGTTCCGCCTACGTCTACCAGGGTGAGGAGCTCGGGCTGCCCGAGGTCGCCGACATCCCCGCCGACGAGCGCCAGGACCCGTCGTTCTTCCGCAACCCCGGCGTCGACATCGGTCGGGACGGCTGTCGCGTGCCGCTGCCCTGGACCCGGTCGGGGCCGTCGTTCGGCTTCGGCGCGGGCGAGGCGCACCTGCCGCAGCCCTCGTGGTTCGGCGAGTACTCGGTCGAGGCCGAGGAAGCCGACGCGACGTCGACGCTCGCGCTCTACCGGGCGGCCCTCGCCGCGCGGCGCGACCTGCAGACCGACGAGACGCTCGACTGGCTGCCCGTCGACGGCCGTGACGACGTGTTGCACCTCGTCCGCCCCGGCGGATGGCACGTGGTGTGCGTGTTCGGCACCGAGCCCGTCGACCTGGCCGCGCTCGGGCTGGGCTCGAGCGAGGTGATCGTCGCGAGCGGGCCGCTGACGGATGCCGGGCAGCTGCCGGGCGAGACGGCGGCCTGGCTGCGCGGCTGACGGCGGCCTGGGCTGCGCGGCTGACGTCGGC
>NZ_JACYNS010000130.1:0-6036 GCF_014839405.1 Frigoribacterium sp. CFBP 13605
TCGTCGACGGATCGCGCATCGTCGCCGTCGGGCCGGGACCCGCCCCCGCGTGGTGCACCGCCGGGCTGGCCCCGCCCGGCTGGGCGGCCGGGTCGGTTCCCGGGTCGGGCGGGCCTGCTTCTGAGCCAGCCGGGCCGGATGCCGCACCGATCGCGGTCGAGCGCGTCGACGGCCGGGGACACCTGCTGACCCCCGGCCTGGTCAACACGCACCACCACCTCTACCAATGGCTGACCCGTGGCGTCGCGCAGGACTCCATCCTGTTCGACTGGCTCGTCGCGCTCTACCCGACCTGGGCGCGCATCGACGAGCCGCTCGTCGAGGCCGGGGCCGCCGCCGCGATCGCCGTGCTCGCCCGGTCGGGGTGCACGACCGTCGGCGACCACCACTACGTCTTCCCGGCCGGTGCCGGCGACCTGCTGGGCGGCATCGTCCGGGCCGCCGCGACCGTCGGCGTCCGTCTGCACGCCACCCGCGGTTCGATGGACCTCGGTCGGTCGCAGGGCGGCCTGCCGCCGGACTTCGCCGTCGAGACGACGGACGCCGCGCTGCGGGCCAGCCAGGAAGCGGTGGCGCGGTTCCACGACCCGTCCGGCGACGCGCGGGTCCAGATCGCGATCGCGCCCTGCTCGCCGTTCTCGGTGACGCCCGACCTGCTGCGCGAGGCCGCCGTCCTCGGGCGGCAGCTCGGGGTCCGGCTGCACACCCACGGCTCCGAGACCGTGGAGGAGGACGCGTTCTGCCTCGAGCGGTTCGGCCGCACGCCGACCCAGTACCTGGAGGACCTCGGCTGGCTCGGCGACGACGTCTGGATGGCCCACTGCGTCCACCTCGACGACCACGCGATCGGACGGTTCGCCGCGACGGGGACCGGTGTGGCGCACTGCCCCTCGTCGAACGGTCGTCTCGCCGCGGGCATCGCCCCGATCGCGTCGTTGCTGCGCGCGGGGGCGCCCGTCGGGCTCGGGGTCGACGGTGCTGCGTCGAACGAGTCCGGCCAACTCGGCACCGAGATCCGGCAGGCGGTGCTCTTCGGGCGCCTGCGCTCCGGGGCGGACGCGTTCTCGGTCCGGCAGGGCCTGCGCCTGGCGACGATCGGCGGTGCACGCGTGCTCGGACGCGACGCGGACCTCGGCTCGATCGAGGTCGGGAAGCTCGCCGACCTCGCCCTCTGGCGCGTCGACGGGGTCGAGTTCGCGGGCATCGCCGACCCGGTGGCCGCCCTGGGGCTCGCCTCGATGCCGCCGCTGGCCCGGCTCTGGGTCGGCGGCGACGCGGTCGTGGCGGACGGCGAGCTCGTCCACGCGGACCAGGGTCTGCTCGCCGAGGGCGCGGCCCGGGCGTCGGCGGAGCTGCGCGCCCGCGTCTGACGCGACCCGCGCCTCCTGCGCCTCCTGCGCCTCATGCGCCTCTCGCGCCCGTCGGCGTGAGGGCACGACCCGCCCGACCCGCGCGACCCGCCACGAAGTAAACACTCCGCCACGACATCTCGTGGCGGAGTGTTTACTTCGTAGCGGCGTAGCGGCCGACGCCCTCGAACAGACGGCCCGACAACGACGAAAGCCCCTCACGAGGAGGGGCTTTCGGTTGCTCTGGTGGATCTGAGGGGACTCGAACCCCTGACCCCCTGCATGCCATGCAGGTGCGCTACCAGCTGCGCCACAGACCCAGAACTGTTGCCCTTCGGAGGTTTTCACCCCGTCGGAAGCAACTCGTCTACATTACTACACTTTTCGACCGCGCACGTTCACCCGCCCTCGACCCTGCTCGAGCGCGGCCGAGAAGACACGACATGCCGCTCACCTCGGGAGGTGAGCGGCATGTCGTGAGGCCCCGCCGACACGGCGGGGCCGAGGAGGCGCGGGGAGGCTAGGCCTCGGCCGGTGCGTCGGCTGCGAGCTCGGCCGGAGCGGTGGCCGACTCGCTCAGCACGTCGAGCGGGATGGTCGGGCAATCGCTCCAGAGGCGCTCGAGGGCGTAGTACTGACGGTCCTCGTCGTGGAAGACGTGGGCGACGACGTCACCGAAGTCGAGCAGGACCCAGCGGCCCTCGGCACGACCCTCACGGCGGAGGGTCTTGACGCCGGCCTCGAGCATCTTGTCCTCGATCTCGCCGGCGATGGCGACCACGTTGCGTTCGCTGCGGCCGGTGGCCAGCAGGAACACGTCGGTCAGGGGCAGGGGGCCGGACACGTCGAGGGCGACGAGGTCGTCGGCCTGCTTGTCGTCGGCCGCGCGTGCGGCGATCTGCAGCAGCTCGATGGCACGAGGGGTGGCTGTCACGTGTTCCTTAGGGGGTAGGTGGTGATGCGGGCCGACCGGGGTCGGTTCGGGTGGGTCGGGTCTCAGCCCAGCACCCCGGTGGCGAAGCCACCGATGATCAAGCCGATGATACCGAGGCCCACGACGCCGCCCGAGATGCCGAGGATCAGCGGCAGGTGGTTGCCCTTGGGCTGCGACGCGGCCAGCACGACGGCGCGGGTGGACGTGTGCGTGCTGATGGCCCGGCTGGCGCGCACGGGCTCGGCGTCGCTCGACGCCTGCTCGGCGTCGCCCTGCTCGAGGATGCGGTCCATGTCGGAGTTGTCGATGCGTGCCTGCGAGCCGGTCGACGCCAGGCTGCGCGGCAGGTCGATCGAGCCCGTGATGATGATCTCGCCGGTCGCGTTCAGCGCACCGGTCACGTCGGCGACCTGCGCGTCGGTGAGGATCAAGGCGTTCTGCTGACCGGTGCTGGTGCCGAGCTGGCGGCCCGGGACGGACTCCGCGTCGGGCTCGTCGGACTGGGTGGACCAGTGGCCGGACGGGACGACGGGCGCGGCCTCGGACGAGTCGTCGCGCTGGTCGCGCGACGGACCGGTGCCGGACGGTCGCGGCGCCGACGACACGGGACGGGACGGGGCAGGAGGCGCACTCGGCGAGTCCTGTCCGCTGCGGTCCTGCTCGTCGGACAGGGCGAACGGGAACACCGTCGGCGTCGACGTCGGGGTGGGGGTCGAGGACACCGGGGTCGCCGCGCCGGTCGCACCCGTGCGTCGGGGCCCGGGGACGTCGTCCGACGAGTCGTCGTCGTCCGACGGGTCGACGTCCGACACGGCGGACGGCACGGGGGCCGAGGCGGGACGGAGGGCCGCCGAGGCCGGCGCGGACGCACCGGGCGCAGAGGCCGGTCGGTCGGCGGCCGGGGCGATCTCGTCGACGGTGTTGAGCGCGTCGGCCAACGGACGACGGGGTTCGGGAGCCGGTGCCTGCAGAGGCACCGGGGAGGCGTCGCGGCTCTGGCTCGCGTCGCGCAGGGCGCGCATCTGGCGGCGGGTCAGGCCGGTGCCGGGGTCGACGACCGAGCCGGGTGCGGGGGGCGGCACGTCGCGCAGGGCGGCAGCCGACGGCACGGGGGTCGGCATCGGCACGTCACCCGTGGGGGTGGTCGCGGGCCGCGGGGCGGGAGCGGACGTCGAGGCGGGCACCACGGGCACGGCACCGGTGATGGCCTGACCGGCCTCGCGGGCTCGCTCGAGGTCGCGGATCTGTCGCCGGGTGAGGGGCGGCTGACCGTCGGACGTGCTCATGAAACGCTCCGATACAGATGGTGCTTGGAGATGTACTGGACGACGCCGTCGGGGACCAAGTACCACACCGGAAAGTCTCGACCCACCCGGGCGCGGCAATCGGTCGACGAGATGGCCAGTGCGGGGACTTCGAGCAAGCTTACGTCGCTCTCGGGCAAACCGCTAACGCTCAGGTCGTGGCCCGGCCGGGACACGGCGACGAAGTGGGCGAGGTCCCAGAGCTCTTGGACGTCTTTCCAGTCGAGGATCTGGGCGACGGCGTCGGCGCCGGTGATGAAGAAGAGCTCGGCCGTCGGACGGAGGCGTCGGATGTCGCGCAGGGTGTCGATCGTGTAGGTCGGCCCCTCGCGGTCGACGTCGACGCGGCTGACCGTGAAGGTCGGGTTCGACGCCGTGGCGATGACCGTCATGAGGTAGCGGTGCTCCGCCTCGCTGACCTCGGGTTTCATCCACGGTTGACCGGTCGGCACGAAGACGACCTCGTCGAGGTGGAACGACTGCGCCACCTCGCTGGCCGCGACCAGGTGCCCGTGGTGGATCGGGTCGAACGTGCCGCCCATGATGCCGACGCGGGGTCGCCTGACGCCCTCGCCGTCGGGCACGGTGGCGCCCGCCACGACCATCTCCCCGACCTCGGCGGTCAGTGGTTCTCGGGGTGACCGAACTCGTCGATCGGACCGTCGTGGTGGTCGAGCTTGTTCGCCTTGCGCAGCGAACGGTTGGCGACGTCGCGGTAGCTGAACACCACGTAGCCGAGGACGAGGAACGCGACGGCGAAGACACCGGCGATGACGGGTGCCGGCGCGATCAGCGGTGCGAGTTCTTCGTGGGCTTCGGCGAGCAGCAGCGAGGCGTCGAGCATGGGTTCTCCCGTTCAGGCGGTGACGATCGTCGGTCAGTCTACCCGCGGACCTGGCCCTGACCCCGCACGACCCATTTGGTGCTCGTGAGTTCGGCGAGCCCCATCGGTCCGCGGGCGTGGAGCTTCTGGGTCGAGATGCCGACCTCGGCCCCGAAGCCGAACTCGCCGCCGTCGGTGAAGCGGGTCGAGGCGTTGACCATGACGACGGCGCTGTCCACCTCGGCCAGGAACCGCTCGGCGGTCACCAGGTCGTTGGTCACGATCGACTCGGTGTGGTGCGTCGACCACCGGGCGATGTGCGCCATGGCCTCGTCGACGTCGGCCACGACCCGGACGGCGAGGTCGAGCCCCATGTACTCGGTCGCCCAGTCGTCCTCGGTCGCCGGGACCCCGTCGGGGAAGACCTCGAGCGTCCGTTCGTCGCCGTGGATCGTCACCCCGGAGGCGCGCAGGGCACCCAGCACCGGCGGCAGCAGGCGTTCCGCCGCCTCGCGGTGGACGAGCAACGTCTCGAGGGCGTTGCACACGCTCGGACGCTGCACCTTGGCGTTCTGGACGATGTCGACGGCCCACCCCTCGTCGGCGCTCGCGTCGAGGAAGACGTGCACGACCCCGGCACCGGTCTCGATGACGGGGACCGTCGACTCGCGGACGACGGTGTCGATCAGCTCGGCGCTGCCCCGGGGGATCAGGACGTCGACCAGCCCGCGGGCCCGCATGAGGTCGGCCGCCCCGTCGCGGCCGAACTCGTCGATGGTGACGACGGCGTCGGCCGGCAGCCCCACCTCGGCGAGGGCCTCGCGCATCACCTCGACCAGCACGCGGTTGGACTGCTGTGCCGCGCTGCCGCCGCGCAGGACGGCCGCGTTGCCGCTCTTCAGGGCGAGCGCGGCGATGTCGACCGTCACGTTGGGCCGGGCCTCGTAGATGGCTCCCACCACGCCGAACGGCACGCGGACCTGGTCGAGGCGCAGCCCGTTCGGCAGCACCTTGCCCCGCACCGACTCGCCGACCGGGTCGACCAGCGAGGCCACCAGCTCGGTGGCGGCCGCGAGCCCGGCCAGTCGACCGGAGTCGAGCCTCAGGCGGTCCTTGAGCGAGGCGCCGACGCCGTTCTCGCGCGCGTTCGCCAGGTCGAGCTCGTTCGCCGCCACGATCCGGTCGACGTTGGCGAGCAGGGCGGCGGCGACGGCGCGCAGACCCGCGTCCTTGCGCTCGGCCGTCGCGGTGGCGAGCACGCGGGAGGCAGCCTTCGCGGCGGTCAGCTTGTCGGTGAGCGACGGGGCCGGGGCATCGATGAGCGACATGCACGAAGCCTATGCGCCGCTCCCCCGTCCCGCGAGACCGCTCCGGCGGTCACCGCGGCGGCGCGGACCCCCCGAGGAGGCGCGGGTCAGTCCGGTCGCCCGCCCGCGCTCCCGGAGTCCCCCGCCGCAGGTCCCGACCCCGCGGCTCCCGCCGCCTCGAAGAAGGTGCCGACCTGCTCGCCCGCGAGGGCCCGGGCGACGTTGGCGGCGCTCGTCACGAGGACGGGGGTGCCGGCCTCGGCCGCGAACCGGGCGGCCGCGACCTTCGTGCCCGCGCCTCCGGTGCCGACGCCGGCCG
>NZ_JACYNS010000131.1:0-5976 GCF_014839405.1 Frigoribacterium sp. CFBP 13605
CCGCCCCGGCGGGCCGGGCCGCGTCCGCCCCGGGGCAGGGGCCGATTAGGGGCAGGGCCCGGCTAGGGGCGGGCGGCGAGCAGGGCGCGGGTGTGGGCGTGCTGCGGGGCGGAGAACACGTCGGCCGTGCGGCCCTGCTCGACGATCCGGCCCTCGTGCATCACGGCGACGCGATCGGACATGTGCTCGACGACGTCCAGGTCGTGCGAGATGAAGACGTAGGCGAGCCCGTCCTGTCGCTGCAGCTCGTCGAGGAGGTCGAGCACCTGGGCCTGGACCGAGACGTCGAGCGCCGAGACCGGCTCGTCGCAGACGATCACGCGGGGCCGCGGGGCCAGGGCGCGCGCGATCGCCACCCGCTGCCGCTGTCCGCCCGACAGGGTGTCGGGCCGACGCGTCACCGTGTCGGCGTCGAGTCCGACCCGTGCCAGCAGGGCGACGACCTCGGGCTCGACGGGACCGAGGCGCGTGCTGCGGCCCGACGTCAGCGCGTCGGCCAGCAGACGGCCGACCGTGAACCGGGGGTCGAACGAGCTCGAGGGGTCCTGGTAGACGGCGCCGAGGTCGCCGCGGCGGGTCCGACGGTCGCGCTCGCGGGCCGGGGCCCAGGACGTGCCGAGCAGGTCGACCGTCCCGGCGTCGGGGTCGTCGAGGCCGAGCAGCAGGCGGGCCGTCGTCGTCTTGCCCGAGCCCGACGCGCCGACGAGGCCGAGCGTCTCGCCGGCCCCGAGC
Organism: Frigoribacterium sp. CFBP 13605; assembly: GCF_014839405.1. NCBI lineage: Bacteria > Bacillati > Actinomycetota > Actinomycetes > Micrococcales > Microbacteriaceae > Frigoribacterium > Frigoribacterium sp. CFBP 13605. The sequence goes on from NZ_JACYNS010000131.1 coordinate 733, forward strand.
CAGAGCGAGACGTCGTCCACGGCGACCCGGTCGGGCCCCCGGCGCCCCGGGAAGACCCGGCGCAGGCCCGTCGCCAGGAGGACGGGGCCGGACGGGGGAGTCGTCGCCGCGACCGGCGTCGACGGGCTGGGAGCGCCTCCTGGGCCGGGCGCGTCGGAGGCGACCGGCGTCGTCGACGCGGGCTCGCCTCCTGCGTCCGGGCCGTCGGAGGTCACGGGGGCGGAGAGGCGCCGACCCCGCGGGGCTCCGCCGGGCAGGGCGGCGATGAGCATGCGCGTGTAGTCGGCCTGCGGCGAGTCGAGCACGGTCGCCGTGTCACCCTGCTCGACGACGTGCCCGTCGCGCATCACGACCACGCGGTCGGCCAGGCGCCGGACGACCCCGAGGTCGTGACTGATCGCGAGGACGGCCGTGCCCGTGTCGCGCAGGGCGGCGAGTCGGTCGACGACGAGACGCTGCACCTCGGCGTCGAGGGCGGTGGTGGGCTCGTCGGCGACGATCACGCCGGGTCGCAGGGCGAGGGCCGCGGCGATGAGCGCCCGCTGCCGCAGTCCGCCCGACAGCTCGCCCGACCGCAGGCTCCGGCGCACCTCGGGGTCGGGCATGCCGACCTCGGTGAGGGCCTCCCGCACGCGGGCTCGGCGGGCGGCCGGCGAGAGTCGCGTGTGCAGTCGTAGCGCGTCGTCGATCTCGCGGCCGACCGGGCGCAGGGGGTCGAGCGAGACCAGGGCGTCCTGCAGCACGAGTCCGATGCGCGGTCCCCGCAGCCGACGCCAGCCCCGTTCGGACAGGGTGAGCAGGTCGTCGTCACCGAGCCGCAGGGCGTCGGCCGTCACGGTGCCACCGGTCAGCCCGAGCAGGGCCCGCGCGGTCACGCTCTTGCCCGAGCCGGACTCGCCGACCAGGGCCACGCATTCGCCGCGACCCATCGAGAACGACACGTCGTCGACGGCCGTCATCCCGCCGAAGGTGACGTGCAGGCGGTCGACGACGAGGTCGTCCGAGGAGGCGCGGTGCCGGTCGCGGGGAGCGGCACCGGTCGCCAGCGGGTCCGTGGTCATCGCCGTCCTCCTCGTCCGCGTCGTGCGAGACCTCGCCCCAGCACCGTGGCCGAGGCAGCGGTCACCACGACGGCGAGCCCCGGGAAGACGGTCATCCACCAGGCGACCGCGAGGTACGTGCGCCCGGCCGAGAGCATCGCGCCCCACTCGGGTGCCGGGGGCGGTGACCCCAGCCCGAGGTAGCTCAGCGACGAGGCCCAGACCACGGCCTGACCGAGACCCAGCGTGGCGAGCACGACCACGGGGGCGAGGGCGTTCGGCAGCACGTGACGCACGAGGACGAGCCCGGGGCGACGGCCGAGCACGGTCGCGGCCTCGACCATCGGCGACCGGCGGACGGCCGCCACCTGGCTGCGGACGATCCGCGCGTACCCCGGCGCGGTCGCGAGGCCGACGGCGATCGTCGCCGGCACGGCCCCCGGCCCGGTGAAGGCGATGACGACGAGCGCCAGCAGGAGGCCGGGCAGGGCGAAGAGCACCTCGAGGACGCGGCTCACGCCGGCGTCGGTCGCGCGGCCGACGAGGCCGCGACCGCCGAGGCCCGCCAGGACGCCGAGGACCACGCCGAGTCCCGTCCCGATCATCGTGGCGACCAGGCCGATCGTCAGCGAGGCACCGGCTCCGTGGACGACGCGGGTCCACACGCCTCGCCCCGACTCGTCGGTGCCGAACGGGTGCGTGAGCGACGGACCGGCGAACGCGTCGGTCGGCGACACGGCGAGCGGGTCGGCGGGGGCCAACAGGCCCGGTGCGACCGCCATCACGACCAGCAGCGAGAGCAGTGCGGCCGCCACGAGTTCGGTCGGGCCGAGCGGCAGGCGCCGCCGGGCGGTGCGGGACGAGGAGGCGCGGGCCGGGTCGGCACCCCGGGGCAGGTCGGGCAGCGCCGTCATGCCGCGCGTCCTCTCGGGTCGACCGCGCGTTCGGCCAGGTCGCCGAGCGCGACCACGACGACGTAGGCGAGCGCGGAGACCAGGGCGACGCCGGTCACGAGCGGGATGTCGCGCAGCGTGACCGCGCCGAGCAGGGTGCGACCGAGACCCGGGCGGGCGAAGACCGACTCGACCACGACCGCGCCGCTGAGCAACGAGCCGAAGGCCCAGCCCGACAGGGCGAGCCCGGGCAGCGCCGCGTGTCGGAGCAGGTGGCGGACGAAGAGTCCCGACGGGCCCTCGCCCCGGGCACGTGCCGAGAGGGCGAACGGGGTGGCCGCCGCGTCGAGCAGCGAGTCGCGGGTGACCTGCCCGAGGAACCCGGCGACGGGGATCGCCAGGGTGACGACCGGCAGGACGAGTCCCGCGGGGGTTCCCGTGCTCACCGGGGGCAGCAGCCCGAGCCGGGTGCTGAAGACGAGGATGAGCAGACTCGCCAGCCAGAAGTGCGGCACGGCCGAGGCGACGACCTCGAGACCCGACGACACCGCGGAGGCGATCCGGCCGCCGAGGGTCGCCCACCAGGCCGTCGCGATCGCGATCGACCAGGCCACCACCAGGGCGAGGAGCGCGAGACCGATCGTGCCCGGCAACTGGTCGAGCAGCAACCGGCCGACGTCGGTCCGCAGCGAGTACGACGTCCCGAGGTCGCCCGTGGCGAGCCGTCCGAGCTGCGCGAGGTACTGCACGAACAACGGCTGGTCCAGGCCGTACTGCCGACGGACGGAGTCGAGGGCCTCGGCCGAGGCCTGCGACCCCGGACCGCCGAGGATCGCCTCGGCCGGGTCGCCCGGGACGAGCCGGATGGCGAAGAAGATCAGCGTCGCGACGGCCCAGAGCACGAAGACCGCGCCGAGCAGGCGGCCGACGAGCCACCGACCCGCCCGTCGCCACCGCCCCGGAAGCACTCGATCAGCTCGTCTTGTAGGCGTCGTACATCGTCGGTGCCTGGACCGTCGGCAGGGCCCGGACGCCCTGGACGGCCGAGCGCACCAGGTAGTGGTTCTGCTGGTCGTACAGCGGCAGGACATGCCATCCCTCGAGGATGGTCTGCTGGGCCTGCTGGTAGAGGTCGGCGCGCTCGTCGGCGTCGCTCGTCCGGGAGGCGCGGGTCAACAGGTCGTCGAGGGCCGGGTCGCTCGTCTGCGAGAGGTTGGCGAAGTAGCCGCTCGGGGCGGGGGTGATGCCGTCGCTGTCGTAGAGGATGCGCAGCACGTCGGGGCCGACCTTCGTGTAGGGCGCGCTCACCAGGTCGTACTCGTTCGCCGCGAGGGCGCCGTACCAGCTCGAGAGGTCGAGGGGTTCGAGGGTGACGTCGAAGCCCAGGTCCTTCGCGCCGGCCTGGACCTGCTCGAACAGCGACTGCTCGGCGGGGATCGACTGGTTCGTGCTCACGGGGAAGGTCGCGGCGAGTCGCACGCCGTCCTTCGTGCGGTACCCGTCCGCGTCGCGGGTGCTCCACCCGGCCTCGTCGAGCAGGTCGTTCGCCGCGTCGGTGTCGACGTCGAAGAGCGACTCGTCGGAGAACGCCAGCGGCTCGACGCTCGACAGCGGACTGTACGACCGCTTCGCCGTGCCGAAGAACAGCGAGTCGATGCCCGAGTCGACGTCGACACCGCGGATGAACGCCTCGCGGACGCTCGCGTCGTCGAAGGGCGCCTTGCCGGCGTTGAGCTCGATGCGGTTGGAGGCGCCGGGGCGCGGGGCGTCGATCTCGTCGAGCGAGTCGTCCTTCGCCGCGGCGACGAGGGTGTCGGGCTGGGCGTTGTCGATCACGTCGACCTGGCCGGCCTGCAGCGCGGCGTAGCGGGACGCCGAGTCGGGGATGAAGCGCCAGACGATCTCGTCGAGGTGGGCGGGCCCCTGGTGCCCGGCATCGGCCGGCGGCGAGCTGTAGTCGTCGTTGCGGGTGAGCACGACCTGTTGCTGCTTGGTCCACGACTCGACCGCGAACGGACCGGTGCCGACCGGTGATTCGCAGTTGACCTCCTGGCTCCGGGTCAGGGCCTCGGGTGACTCCATCGCGAGCCAGGGCTGTGAGAGGGACTCGAGCAGGGCGCTGTCGGGCTCGCTCAGGTCGAAGCGTGCCGTGCGCGCGTCGACCGCCTCGACGCCGGTGACCTTCCCGAGGGCGAGGTACCCGGTCGACGACAGCGTCGCGGGGTCCTGGAGATGGGCGACGTTGGCCGCCACGGCGGTGGCGTCGAAGGGGGTGCCGTCGGTGAACGAGACGCCGTCCTTGAGCGTGAAGGTCCAGCTGAGGCCGTCGGAGCCCTCCTGCCACGAGTCGGCCAGCCACGGGACGATGTCGCCGTTGGCGTCCTTCGAGACGAGCGACTCGAGGTACTGCGTCGACACGAGTGCCTGCGGGTAGTTGCCGCCGACGTGGGGGTCGAGGCAGGTCGGCTCGGCGTCGCCCGAGGCGTAGGTCAGCGTCCCCCCGGCGACCGGGGTGGACGAGGTGTCGGGGTCGCCCCCGCTCGTGCAGCCGGCGAGCACGAGGCTCGCGACGGCGGTGGCGGCGATCAGGACGGGCAGGCGGCTGCGCATGGGGCTCCGGGGGAGTGACGGGACGTCGGGTGGGATCCGACGACGCCGAGACGAGGCGGCATTCGTGGACCGGGTGCAACAAGTGCGCCGTCGAGTCTAGCGGCATGATGGTGGCCATGTCAGATGGACCAGACGCCACCCGCCCTCGGCGGCCGGTCGGCCGACCTCGCCGCTCGTCCGCCGAGATGCTGGCGGACGCCGCGGCCGAGTTGTTCCTCGAGAACGGCTACGCCGGGACGACCGTCGACGACATCGCCCGTCGGGCCGGCGTCAGCCGTGGCACGTTCTTCAACTACTTCGAGGCCAAGTCCGACCTCTTCTGGCTCGACCTCGACCGGAGCCTCGCCGAACTCGGCGACCTGCTGCGCGCCTCCTCCGACTTGTCGCCGGTCCGCGCGGTCGAGGCCGCACTCGTCGCGCTCGCCGAGGCCCACGACCCCGAACGCGTGCCCTGGGCCCTGACCCAGTCCGAGGCGATGGCCCTCGGCGACGACCTCGTCGCCTCGGCCGCGGTCCGGTTCGTGCGTCAGCAGGGGGCGGTCGCATCGTACGTGGCCGAGCGGTCGGGGCGGGATCGGTCGGATCTCGCGGCACAGGTGATCGGGTCGACGTTGATCGCGGCGGCGGCGGCCGCCATCGCGAACTGGGCGCGTGCCGGGGTGTCGCGCGGCCCCCTCGGGCCGGTGGTCGCGGCGGCCGTG
>NZ_JACYNS010000132.1:0-5964 GCF_014839405.1 Frigoribacterium sp. CFBP 13605
CGGGACGCGAGAGTTCCCACGCGAGGGCGTCACGCAGCGTCTCGTCCACGGGGCGCGGCACGAGCCCGGCGGCCCGGCCCGCGCCTCCTGACCGGGCGCCGAAGCCCGCGTGCGTGGCGAGGGGCACCCAGAGGGGCATCGACCGGGGCCCGGCCCACGGCCCGACCCCGTGTGCGTCGAGCCAGGGCTCGTCGACCGGTACGACCTCGCCCGTGTGGCCGGCGACCCGGCGCGCCACCGCGAGGTGGTCGGCCAGCGACTGCCGATCACCCACCGCGTCGAACGTTCCCGAGAGACCTCGCTCGACGGACGCGACGATCCAGCTCGCCAGGTCCCGGACGTCGACCGGCTGCACGTCGAGGCCGGGCACGTCGGGCACGAGCACGGGATCGGGCTCCGTGGACGCGGCGGCCAGGGCGAAGCGCAGCGGCCACCAGCCCGTGCGGCCCGTGTGGTCGCCCGGTCCGCCGATGAGGCCCGCCCGGACGAGCAGTGACCGGTCGGCGCCGAACGCCTCGACGACGGCGCGCTCGCCCGCGACCTTCGACCCGCCGTAGTCCGACTCGTCGGCGTCGACGAGGGCCGCCGTCTCGTCCGCCCCGGTGGTGGCGGTGTCGGCGTAGACGCTGACGCTCGAGACGAAGACGAAGGAGGCGCCGACTGGTTCGAGCACCGACACGGCGTCACGCACGTGCGACGCGTCGCGGCTCAGGTCGACGATCGCGTCCCAGCGTCGTCCGCCCCCGAGCACGGCGTCGTACGCCCCGGGCGTGCGACGGTCGGCCCGGACGAACGCCGCGCCCTCGGGGACGTCGCCGGACGACCCGCGGGCGAGACACGTGACGTCGTGGCCGCCGGCGAGGGCGGCCTCGACGATCGTCCGACCGAGCCAGGCGGTGCCGCCGAGGATCAGCAGCCGCAGGGGGCGACGTGCCGAGGAGGTCGTGCCGGTCGGGCCCACGACGGCGTCAGAGACCGAGCTTGGCCTGGACGTCGGCGAGCGAGGGGTTCGTGGCCGTCGAGCCGTCGGGGTAGACGATCGTCGGCACGGTCTGGTTGCCGCCGTTGGCCTTCTCGACGATCTCGGCCGTGCCGGGGACCTCTTCGATGTTGACCTCGGTGAAGGCGATGCCCTGCTTGCCGAGTTGCTGCTTGAGGCGGGCGCAGTAGCCGCACCACGAGGTGCTGAACATGGTGATGCTGCCGGACTCGGGGACGTACGTGCTCGCGATGTCGCTCATGACCCCAGGTTAAGCCCGGTCGGCGGTGAGCGCCGGGGGAGTTGTCTGGGAGGCGTACCAGCACGCACCACGAAGGGATCACCATGGCAGACACGGTCGCCGACCAGATCATCGCCCAGCTCGTCACCGCCGGCGTCCGCCGGATCTACGGCATCGTCGGCGACAGCCTGAACCCGATCGTCGACGCCGTGCGTCGCACGGGCGGCTCGGCGAAGGGCGGGATCGACTGGATCCACGTCCGCAACGAGGAGGCCGCGGCGTTCATGGCCTCGGGCGACGCCCAGATGAGCGGCGAGCTCGCCGTCTGCGCCGGGTCGTGCGGCCCGGGCAACCTGCACCTCATCAACGGGCTCTACGACGCCAACCGCAGCCGCGCCAGGGTCCTGGCCATCGCCAGTCACATCCCGAGCACGATGATCGGCTCGGACTACTTCCAGGAGACCCACCCCGACCGCCTCTTCGTCGAGTGCTCGGGCTACAGCGAGATGATCTCGACGGCCGAGCAGTCGCCGATGGTCGTCGCCAGCGCGATCCGGCACACCCTGGCGGGCGAGGGCGTCAGCGTGATCACGCTGCCGGGCGACATCGCCGAACTCGACGCGGGTGGCAAGGTGCCCGCCTACGTCAGCGTCCGCCCGCCCGAGCTCGTGCCCGACCGGCACGACGTGCAGGCCCTGGCCGATGCCGTGAACCAGGCCGACACCGTCGCGTTCTTCGTCGGCGAGGGCGGTCGTGGGTCGCACGACGAGATCATCGCCCTGGCCGACCTCGTCGGTGCCCCGATCGGGCACAGCCTGCGGGGCAAGGACGTCATCCAGTACGACAACCCGTTCGACGTCGGCATGACCGGCCTGCTCGGCTACGGTGCCGCCCACGCCGGCATCCACGACGCCGACCTGCTCGTGCTGCTCGGCACCGACTTCCCGTACCCGCAGTTCCTGCCGGACGCCTCGAAGGTCACCATCGCCCAGGTCGACGTCGACGCCGCCGTGATCGGTCGTCGCGCCGACGTGCAGGTGCCCGTCCACGGGGCGATCGCCCCGACCCTCCGGGCGCTCATGCCGCTCGTGACACGCAAGAAGAACCGCAGGTTCCTCGAGAAGACCCTCAAGAAGCACGAGAAGCTGATGACCGGTGCGGTCGGGGCCTACACGAAGAACGTCGAGAAGATGCGGCCGATCCACCCCGAGTACGCGGCCTCGCTGCTCGACGAGGTCGCGGCCGACAACGCCATCTTCACGGCCGACACGGGCATGGGAAACGTCTGGGCCGCGCGCTACGTCACCCCGACCCCGCGCCGGCGCATCTTCGGCTCGTACCTGCACGGCTCGATGGCCAACGCCCTGCCGCACGCCCTCGGTGCGCAGATGGCCTACCCCGATCGCCAGGTCGTCTCGATCTCGGGCGACGGCGGGCTGTCCATGTTGATGGGCGAACTCGTCACGGCGCAGATGTACCAGCTGCCGGTGAAGATCGTCGTGTTCAACAACTCGACGCTCGGCCTCGTCAAGCTCGAGATGCTCGTCGACGGGTTCCCCGACTTCGGCGTCGACGTGCCCTACACGGACTACGCCGCCGTGGCACGCGCCATCGGCATCCACGCCGTCCACGTCGACGACCCCCGCGACCTCCGGGCGGCCTACGAGGCAGCCTTCGAACACGACGGTCCGGCGCTCGTCGACATCGCGACCGACCCGAAGGCGCTCTCGCTGCCCCCGACGATCACGGGCGCCCAGGTGAAGGGCTTCTCGCTCGCCATGTCGAAGATCGTCATGAACGGCGGCGCGGGCGAGGCCGTGGCCATGGCGCGGTCGAACCTGCGCAACGTGCCGCGTCCCTGAGGTCGGCGCCGCGCCTCCTGCCCCCTCGCTGCCGAGGGCTCAGGAGGCGCGGCCCGCCACGCGGGGGACGCCTGGCGACCCTGCCCGTCACGCGGAGGACGCCTCGCGACCCTGCCCGCCCGGCTCAGTCGGCGGCGGGGGCGCTGCGTGCGGCGAGCCGGGCGACGGCCGCGAGCGGGATGTCGATCCAATCCGGCCGGTTGCGGCTCTCGTAGATCGCCTCGTACACGGCCTTGTCGATCTCGAACGCGTCGAGCAGGGCCCGGGCGGCCCGGACGTCGACGCCGGACGAGGCGACGTACCCGTCGACGAACGCGCGGCGGGCATCGTGCGCCCAGGCCGCGGCGTCCACCGGGACGGCCTCCTGCGCCAGCGAACCGGCCACGTAGTCGAACGACCGCAGCATGCCCGCGATGTCGCGGATCGGCAGGTCGGGGCGCGAGCGCTCGGGCATCGGCCGCAGGGGCTCGCCCTCGAAGTCGATGAGCATCCAGCCGCGCTCGGGCGAGAGCAGGGCCTGACCGAGGTGGAGGTCGCCGTGGATGCGCTGCAGGTCGGGCCAGTGCAGGTGCTCGGCCGCGTCGTAGACGGCTCCGATCGCGGCGGCGTGCGCGGCGATCTGCGGCACCTCGCGCGACGCGGTCGTGATGCGTCGACGCATGCTCGTCAGGGCCCCGGCGATCTCGTCGTCGCCCGCGGGGACCGTGCCCAGGTCGGCGGCGAGGGTCGCGTGCACCTCGGCGACGGCCACGCCGAGCGCGTGGGCCTCGGACGTGAAGTCGGTGCCGTCGGCCGCCGCCGTCAGGGCCACGCGCCAGGCGTCCTCGAGGCCGGGGAGGAACTCCTGCGAGAAGGCGAGGTGGCCGGTGGCCGTCCCGCCCTCGCGCCCGACGTCGGGCCAGGTCGCGCGCAACGAGCCGAACGACGAGGGGACGTGCGTCGACCCGCCACGGGTCAGGGCGGCCTGGGTGGTGACGTCCGGGTTGTCGCCGTGGTGCAGCACCCGGAAGACCTTCGCGATGACCTGGTCGACGGGGCCGCCCTCGACGTCGTAGACGATCGAGGTGTTCGACTGTTCGCCCGAGAGCACGCGCGAGCGACGCACCTGCCCGGGGTCGACGATGCGCGTGCCGTCGACCGTGACGTCGGCACCCACCACGTGCGCCTCGGCGGACATGGTGCGCAGCAACTCCCGGGCGTAGGCCGGGTCGTGGGGACCGTCGTAGAGGTAGCGTCCGTCGGCCGAGCCGATGAAGGCCGCGTCGCCGCCGGGCAGGGGGGTCGCGCGGCTGACGAGGGGCACCTGGTAGAGGACGGGGACGTCCGCCGCCTCGTCGATGATCAGCAGCGTCATGGTGAGGGCGTCGTCCACCTCGGCCTCGAACGATCCGATCACCCGCAGGGCGGGCGTTCGTCCCTTGGTCGCGTACCAGCGCTGACGCGCCATCCATCCGGCAAGAATCGGTGCCACATCGCTCATGCGACGACCCTACGCCGGGCCGCCCCGCGGGGTCCGGGAGGCCGGTCACCAGGCCTCCCGACTAGAACGGAGGCATGAGCACCGCATCACCGCGCCGCACCGAACAGACCGAGATCGAACGCAAGTACGACGTCCACGAGGGCGCCGGGGTGCCCGACCTGGTCGGGGTGGGGGGAGGCGCCGCCGAGGCGCTCGTCGTCGACGGCGTGGGGCACGACGACCCCGTCGAGCTCGCCGCGACCTACTGGGACACCGTCGACCACACGCTGCTCGGGGCCCGGACCACCCTGAGGAGGCGCGAGGGCGGTGGCGACGCCGGATGGCACCTCAAGCTGCCGCCGTCGGCCGGCACGACCGGGCGCCGCGAGGTCCACTGGCCGCTCGGCGACCCCGGCGAGCCCGTGCCGGACGCGCTGCGCCGGCTGGTCGAGGCGCGGCTGCGGGGCCGGCCGGTGCACCCCGTGCTCCGACTCGAGACGACGCGCACCGTGACCCGCCTGCTCGACGGCTCGGACCGCGAGCTGGCCGAACTCGCCGACGACGTGGTGCGGGCGTCGAACCCCGACACGGGCGTGCTGCGCACCTGGCGCGAGTGGGAGGTCGAGCTCGCGCCGGGCGTCGACGGCGACGAGGGCGAGCGGCTGCTCGACGCGGTCGCGGAGCGGCTGGAGGCGGCCGGTGCGTCGCTCTCGTCGTCGAAGTCGAAGCTGGCCAGAGGGCTGGGTTCGGAACTCGCGGTGCCGGCGGCGTCGGGCGACGGCGCCGGCGGGGCCGCCTCGACGGTCGTGCCTGCCCCGGCCACCCCGGCCCCGAAGAAGAAGTCGGCGGCGGCCTTCGTCGCGACCGCCGCCACGGGTCTCCGTGACGACCTGCTCGCGGTGGACGCCGCCGTGCGCGACGGCCGGCCCGATGCGGTCCATCGGCTGCGGACCACGACCCGGCGGCTGCGCGCCCTGCTGACCGTGTGGGACGGCGTCCTCGACCCCGGGCTCGCCGCCGCCGTCGTGGCGGGTGCCCGCCACGTCGGCCACGTCTCGGGTGCCGCTCGGGACGTCGAGGTGGCGCGAGGCCGGGTGGCGACCCGCGCCTCCTCGGCTCCGGAGGGCTTCGTGGCCGCCCAGGTCACGGGGCGGATCGACGCCCGGCTCGGCGAACGACTCGACGAGGCCGTCGGTGACGTGCGTCGCCTGCTCGACTCGGGCGCCTGGTTCGACCTGCTGGACGCGGTCGACGCGCTCGTGGCGGCCCCGGCGACGGGGGACCACGCCACCGACCCGGCCGCCGACCTCTCGGCCGCGCGGCTGCGGGCTGAGCGGAAGCGGACGAGGCGGGCGGTCCGGGCAGGGCTGGCGGCCGTGGACGCGACGGACCGCGCAGGCGCCGTGGACGCGCTCCCGGTCCT
>NZ_JACYNS010000133.1:0-5837 GCF_014839405.1 Frigoribacterium sp. CFBP 13605
TGCGGTGCGGGGCCGGGCCGGGCCGGGCCGCGTCGCCTGGTGACGGCGCCGGCTGCCGCCGTGCTCCTCGACCGCCAGCCCGCGCCTCCTTCTCGATGCACCCGGTGTCGAACGATGCACCCCCTTGCTCGTGGGTGCATCGTTCGAAAGCGGGTGCATCGGCACGAGCGGCACCGAGCGCATCGACCCCGCCGACGACACGAGCCTGAAACACGCGTGCCGTCGCGACGAAACGCGCGTTTCGTACGCTGGCGGCGACCACCCGACATCCCCACGATCAGGAGTCCCGATGTCACAGTCCCCGCCCGAGTCGCCCGAGCCGCCCGCTTCGCCGGTCGCGACCGCCGGGCCGCCCGAGACGACCCACCCCGTCGACCGCGTCCCGCCGCTGCGGAGGCTCTTCCCGCTCGGCCTGCAGCACGTGCTCGCGATGTACGCCGGGGCGGTCGCCGTGCCCCTCATCGTCGGCGGAGCGCTGGTCGGCATGGGCCAGCTCGAGCCCGGCGACATCGCCTACCTGATCAGCGCCGACCTGTTCGTGGCCGGCATCGCGACGATCGTGCAGTCCGTCGGGTTCTGGCGCTTCGGGGTGCGGCTGCCCCTGATGCAGGGCTGCACCTTCGCCGCCGTCGGACCGATGATCGTGATCGGTGGCGAGTACGGCATCACGGCCATCTACGGCTCGGTCATCGCGAGCGGCGTCTTCATGATGCTGCTCGCCCCGTTCTTCTCGAAGCTGGTGCGGTTCTTCCCGCCGATCGTCACGGGCACGGTCATCCTGATCATCGGCGTCTCGCTCATGGACGTCGCCGCCGGCTGGGTCGGAGGAGGCGCGGGTTCTGACGACTTCGGACGCCCGCTCGACGTCGCCTTCGCGGCGGGCACCCTGCTGCTGATCATCCTGATCGAGCGGTTCGCGCCTCCTGCGCTCCGCCGTCTGTCGATCCTGCTAGGGCTCGTCGTCGGCACCCTCGTCGCCTGGCCGTTCGGGCTGACCGACTGGAGCGGAGTGGGCGAGAGCACCTGGTTCGGGCTCGCCCTGCCGTTCCACTTCGGGCTGCCGACCTTCCCGGTGAGCGCGATCGTGTCGATGTGCATCGTCGGCCTGGTGATCATGACCGAGACCACCGGCGACATCATCGCGGTGGGCGAGATCGTCGACCGCCCGGTGACGCCGCGACGACTGGCCGACGGGCTGCGGGCCGACGGCCTGTCGACCGTCATCGGCGGCGTCTTCAACACGTTCCCGTACACCGCGTTCGCGCAGAACGTCGGCCTGGTCAGCATCACCGGCGTGAAGTCGCGGTACGTGGCGACGCTGGCGGGGGGCATCCTCGTGGTGCTCGGGTTGGTGCCCGCGCTCGGAGCCGTCGTCGAGGGCGTACCCGTGGCGGTGCTCGGCGGGGCGGGCGTCGCGCTGTTCGGCATGGTGGCGGCGAGCGGCATCCGGACGCTGTCGAAGGTGCGGTTCACGAACTCGAACATCCTGATCGTGGCGGTCGCGCTGGGCGTGAGCCTGCTGCCGACGGTCAGCCCCGAGATCTACGCGCAGTTCCCGACCTGGTTCACGATCGTCTTCGACTCGGGCATCAGCGCCGGCGCGATCGTCGCCGTGCTGCTGAACCTGCTGCTCAACTCGCCGCGGATGCAGGCGCGCGACGAGGGTGCGGACCGTGACGTGTCGGCGCACGACGCTGTGCGCGGGCCCGCGGCACCGGCCGGAGCGACCGAGCGCGAGGGCTGAGCCCGGGCTTCGGTCCAGCCCGCGCTCGCGTCGCACCACCGAGTGAACGTCGCACCGCGCATGTCGGCGGTGCGACGTTCACTCGGTGGTGCGACGCGTGGTCCGGCCCCGCCCGGCCCCGCCCCGCTCTGCCCGGCTCAGCGACCGCCGGCGAGGCGCCAGAGGCGGTCGCGCGACATCGGCAGTTCGTGCGGTCGCACGCCGAGGGCGTCGCGGATCGCGTTGGCCAGGGCGGGTGCCACCGGGTTGTACGGCGCCTCGCTCATCGACTTGGCGCCGAGTGGACCGAGGTCGTCGTGCGTGGTCGCGAAGTGCACCTCGGTCTGGGGCACGTCGCCGAACTTGGGCATCCGGTAGTTGCGGAACGCCGTCGTCAGCACACGACCCTCGTCGTCGAGCATCATCTCTTCGTAGAGGGCCGTGCCGATCGCCTGCGCCGTGCCGCCCTCGACCTGCCCGCGCAGCTGCTCGGGGTTCAGCACGACGCCGGCGTCCGCCGCCTGAACGGAGCGCAGCAGGCGCACCTCGCCGCTCGCCCGGTCGACGGCGACCTCGAAGCCGTGGACGTTGAACGCCACCGAGCGTGGGGTGCCGTCGTGGGAACCGTCGGCGGTGAGCGGACCGTCGGCCAGCAGCCGATCGCCGGACACCAGGACGGTCGCGTCGACACCGGGGCCGACCCGCACCACGACGCCGCCCGCGACCACCTCGGGGGCGGTGCCGGTGTCGACGGCGTGACCCGCGCCTCCGGCGATCGCCAGCGCGCGGTCGACCATCGCCGCGCGCAGCTTGTGGGCGGCGGCGAGCAGGGCCTTGCCGGCGACGACGACGCCGGCCGACCCGTACGCACCCGTGTCGTACCGGGCCACGTCGGTGTCGGACTGCCGGACGACGACCCGGTCGGGCGTGGTGCCGAGCGCCGAGGCGACGAGCTGGGTGTGCACGGTCGTCGTCCCGTTGCCGAACTCGGCCGTGCCGACGCCGATGTCGTAGCGGCCGTCGGGCAGCAGCTCGATCGAGGTGTCGGCGAAGTGGCCGCGTGGCGGGATCGTGGCGATCATGGCCAGCGCCATGCCGCGCCCGGTGACCCAGGTCGGGCCGACGGGGGCAGGAGGCGCGCCCTCGGGGGCAGGAGACTCCAGCGCTTGCTCGACCAGGTCGAGGCACTGGTCGAGTCCGTAGCTGCCGATCAGCAGATCGCTCTCTTCGTCGGGGTCGGTGACCACCATCGGGTCACCGGGGACGATCACGTTGCGGCGGCGCAGCTCGAACGGGTCGATGCCGAGCTCGCGGGCCAGTTCGTCCATCGCGGACTCGACGGCGAAGACGACCTGCCCCAGCCCGTACCCGCGGAACGCCCCCGAGGGCAGGTTGTTCGTGTAGACCGACTCGGCGTCCACGCGCTTGTTCGGGCAGCGGTAGACGCTCGTCGACTCGTGCACCGAGTGGTACATCACGCCGACGCCGTGGTTGCCGTAGGCGCCCGTGTCCATCAGCTGGTCGACGTGCAGCGCGGTCAGCACCCCGTCGCTCGTCGCGCCGACACGCACGCGGACGCGCATCGGGTGGCGGGTCGGCGCGATCGTGAACTCGTCCTCGCGGGTGAACTCGTATTGCACGGGTCGACCGGTGCGCAGCACGGCGAGGGCGACGAGGTCTTCGGTGATGAGCTCTTGCTTGCCCCCGAAACCGCCGCCCACGCGGGCGGCGAAGACCCGGACCTGTTCCTGCGGCAGTCCGAAGACGTGGGCCAGCTCGTCGCGCACGAGGAACGGCACCTGGCTCGCCGTGCGGACGACGAGGCGCCCGTCGTCGTCGAGCCAGCCGCGCGAGGCGTGCGTCTCGAGCGCGCCGTGCGAGACGCGCTGCGTGCGCCAGGTGCCCTCGACGACGGCGTCGGCCAGCGCCAGGCCGGCCTCGACGTCGCCCGTCTCGTCGTGCATCGCGGCCACGGTGTTGCGCTCGGGGAACGCGATGCGCGACGCCTCGACGGTCTTCTCGCCGTGCAGCAGTGGGGCCCCGGGGGAACGCGCCGTCTCGGGGTCGAACACGGCGGGCAACGGTTCGTACTCGACCACGATCGCGGCCAGGGCGTTCGTCGCCGTGCGGACGTCGTCCGCGGCGACCGCGGCGACGCGCTGCCCTCGGAACCGCAGCACGGGGTCGAGGACCAGACCGTCGTCCGGGTCGTCCTCGCGGTCCTCGTGGCGACCGGTCGAGAACAACGTCGCGGGGGAGTCGCGGTGGGTCAACACCAGGTGCACGCCGGGCAGCGCCTCGGCGGCACTCGTGTCGATCGAGGTGATGCGGGCGTGGGGGTGCGGGCTGCCGAGCACGGCGAGGTGCAGCAGCTTCGTCGTGCTGCGGAAGTCGAGCGTGTACGGCTCGCTGCCGGACGCCACGCGCAGGGCCGCCGGGGCCTTCACCGACCGACCGGCCGCCTCGCCGTCGGCCGGGGCCACCGTGTTCGAGACGCCGCAGATCGCGTCGCCGATCGCCCGGTACCCCGTGCACCGGCACAGGTTGCCCTTCAGGAGGCGCGGGAGGTCGTCCGCGTCGGCCTCGGTGAACGTCGAGGCCGTCACCACCATGCCGGCCGTGCAGAAGCCGCACTGGAACCCGGCCGCGTCCGCGAACGCCTGCTGCACGGGGTGGGGGTGCTCGGGGGTGCCGAGGCCGGCCGCCGTCGTCACGGCCCGGCCCTCGAGCCGGTGCGCGGGATAGATGCACGAGTGCACGGGCTCGCCGTCGACCAGCACCGAGCACGCGCCGCAGTCGCCCGCGTCGCAGCCCTTCTTGACCGAGTGGACGCCGTGCTCGCGCAGCACCGTCCGCAGCACCTGGCCGGGGTCGACGTCGGCGTCGAGCGGGAGGCCGTCGACCTCGAACGTGACGTGTCTCGGGGTCATCGCGCGCCTCCGGGGGTCGTGGTGGTGGGCGGCGTCCGCCTCGCGCGGGCGGCCGCGCTGCGCGGGTCGTGGGTCGACTCGCGCACGGGTCGCGCCGGCGCGTCGGTGGCGGGTCGTCCGAGCTCGACGCGCAACTCGTCGGCGAAGCGGGCGCTCATCGCGCGGCGCCAGTCGGGGTCGCCGTGGGGGTCGGAGTACCAGCAGTCGATGCGGCCGAGAGCGTCCGCCAGGGCCCGCTCGCCGGGCACCTCGTCGAAGCGCAGCTGGACGGGACGGGTCGTCCCCGCCGTGATCGTGACCACGAACTCGCCGTCGAGGCCGAGCCGGGCCGTGACCAGCGTGCCCGAGCGGCCCAGGGGGCTCAGCGAGATGCGCCGGAACCCGGTACGGGAGCGCAGGGACCCGAGCGGCACCTCGAGGGTGCGCAGCACCTCACCCTGCTCGAGGGTGTTCTGCACCACTCCGGTCACGAAGGAGGACACGGGCTGGCGGCGCTCGCCCCCGTCGGTCGTCCAGACGACGGCCGTGGCGTCGAGCGTGGCCATGAGCGACGTCATGGCCCCGGCAGGCAGCCCGAGGGCGACGTTGCCGCCGACCGTCGCGACGTTCCAGATCTTGAACGAGGCGAGCAGCGAGTTCGCGCACTGGTCGACGAGCGGGTGGGCGACCCAGTCGGCGTCGGCGGGCAGCCGCAGCAGCTCGGCGATGGTGCAGGTGGCGGCGACGCTGACGACGTCGCGGCCGTCGGCGGCGATGCCGCGCTCGACCGGCGACCACCCGAGCGAGGTCAGATCGACCAGGCCGGTCAGCCCGGGCTGCCGCTCCGAGAACAGCCACGTGCCGCCGCCGAGGGGCCGCTCGCCGGGCGCGAAGACCATCTCGTCGCGGCGTGACGGGGTGCGGATCTCGCGAACGGTGGTCAGGTCCATGGGAGACCCCACTCTGCACGACGGGCGTTTCGAGCATGTGTCGGCTCGCTCGGCGTCGAACGACCGGCCCCGGCGCGGAGCCGCCGACACCGCAGCCGCGTCGGGTGGAGGGCCGGGACGAGCGCCGGAGCCGCGGCGGGGGCCGGGGACGGGGTCGCACCACCGTCGTGTGGTCGAACCACGCTCGCGGGTGGTTCCACGACGCGGACGTGGTGCGAGCGGCCGCTCGCCGGGGCGCGCCTGGGTGCCGCGTCG
>NZ_JACYNS010000134.1:0-5778 GCF_014839405.1 Frigoribacterium sp. CFBP 13605
GTGCCCGGCAGCGGCCACGACTGGTCGACGGCGTCGCGCGGGCTCGGCGCGGGGACGGCCTGGGCGGCGGCGCGTCTCGGGCTGACGACGCGGTAGGGAGGTGCGGCGAGGCGACCGTCCGCCGAAGGGGGGACGACGGCGGTGCCCCGCCCGCGCCTCCTCGTGTGAACTCTGTGGCCGAAGCCGGTCAGTGGCCGGTTTCGGCCATGGCCCCTACTAGAGGGTCACCGACATTCACAGGTAGTTCTTATGGATCGACCGCGGCCCGGGGCTGCGGCGCACCACCGACAGCACGTCCCGAACGACGTGCATCGAAAGGCGATCCGTGATCACACCATCCGGCCGACGCAGGCCGACCGCTCCGCCCCGCACCCGACTCCGTGGCGGCTTCGCCACCCTCCTCGCCACCGGCGTCGTCGCCGCGGGCCTCGTCACGGTGCCGGCCACCGCCTCCTTCGCCGCGGACGGCCCGGCCGTCGTGGGCGACAGCCAGTTCTCCGACGGCAAGTACATCGTCACGCTGCGCGAGCCGGCGGCCGCGACCTACGAGGGCGGGCAGCCGGGCCTCGCCCGCACCGCGGTGCCCGAGGGCAGCGACCTCGACGCGCAGAGCGCTCCCGTGCAGGACTACGCCGAGCACCTGAAGGGCGTCCAGCAGGACGTCGCGGCGGCGGCCGGCGCCACCGTCCAGGCGAGCTACGCCATCACGACCAACGCCTTCGCGGCCGACCTCACGGCCGCCCAGGCCGCCGAGCTCGCGAGCGACCCCTCGGTCGCCGCCGTCTCGAAGAACGAGCTGCTCAAGCTGCAGGCGACGCCGTCGACCGAGTTCCTCGGCCTGGGCGACGCCGAGGGGAACGGTGGCGTCTGGGACGCCGTCGGCGGACGCGAGAAGGCCGGCGAAGGAGTCGTCGTCGGCATCATCGACTCGGGCATCGCGGCGGGCAACGCCTCGTTCGCCGGTGACCCCCTGGGGTCGGCCAGCGAGGCCGAACCCCACCTCGACGGCGACCGGACCGTCTTCGCCAAGGGCGACGGCGGCACCTTCACCGGCGTGTGCCAGACCGGCGTGCAGTTCGACGCGGGCGACTGCAACACGAAGCTGATCGGTGCGCGCTACTTCGTCGACGGCTTCGGCGTCGGCAACATCGGCACCGAGGAGCAGGGCGAGTACCTCTCTCCCCGCGACGGCAACGGCCACGGCTCGCACACGGCGTCGACCGCCGCGGGCAACGCCGACGTCGAGGCCACCATCGGCGACCGGTCGTTCGGCACCGTCTCGGGCGTCGCCCCGGCCGCCAAGATCGCGGCCTACAAGGTCTGCTGGGACGGTCCCGACCGCGTCGCCACCGACGACGACGGCTGCGCCACGCTCGACCTGATCGCCGCCATCGAGGCCGCGGTCACCGACGGCGTCGACGTCATCAACTACTCGATCGGCGGAGGCGGGGCCACGAGCACCTTCTCGGCCACCGACCAGGCGTTCCTCGGCGCGGCCTCGGCCGGCGTCTTCGTGGCGGCCTCGGCGGGCAACGACGGCCCGACCGCGACCACCGCCGACAACGCGGCACCGTGGATCACCACGGTCGCGGCGTCGACCATCCCCAGCTACAGCGCGACGGTGCAGACCGCCGACGGCACCGACTACCTGGGCGGCTCGATCACCGTGCCGACCGGCACCGACGGCCTGACGGGCGACGTCGTCTCGTCGACCGCCGTCGCGGCCGACGGCGCCGACGCCACCGCGGTGACCCTCTGCGCACCGGACACGCTCGACCCGGCGAAGGCCGCCGGCACGATCGTGCTCTGCGACCGCGGTGTCTACGACCGCACGGCCAAGTCGGCCGAGGTCGAGCGCGCCGGCGGCATCGGCATGGTGCTGGTCAACCCGACGAGCAGCTCGGTCGACCTCGACGAACACGCCGTCCCCACGGTCCATCTCAACGCCGACGACTACGACGCGATCCACGCGTACGCCGACACCGAAGGTGCCACCGTCACCCTGCTCGACGGCAACCCGGGCGCGCTGCCCGAGCCCGCCACGCCCCAGATCGCCGGCTTCTCGTCGCGCGGCCCGGTGACGGCCGACGGCGGCAACCTGCTGAAGCCCGACATCTCGGCCCCCGGCGTGGCGATCCTCGCCGACGGCGCCAACGCGCAGGGCGAGCCCGGCACGTACGAGTTCCTCTCGGGCACGTCGATGTCGTCCCCGCACATCGCCGGTCTGGCCGCGCTCTACCTCTCGAAGGACGTCCACCCCGACTGGACCCCGGACGAGGTCAAGTCGGCCATGATGACGACCGCCTACGACCTCGTCGGTGAGGACGGTGCTCCGAGCCGGGACGTCTTCGCCCAGGGCGCCGGCCACGTCGACCCGACCGCGTTCCTCGAACCCGGGCTGCTCTACGAGAACGGTCCGGCCGACTGGCAGGCATACGTCGACGCGATCGACACCGTCGAGGGCACGGACTCGTCGCTCAACCTGCCGTCGATCAGCGTCGGCTCGCTGGCCGGCACCGCCCAGGTCACGCGCACCGTCACCTCGACCGGGGCGGGGACCTACACGGTCGCCCCGATCGAGATGGACGGCGTGACGGCGACGGTCGAACCCTCGACGTTGACCTTCGGCGCCGCGGGCGAGGAGCAGGACTACACGGTCACCTTCACCCGGACGACGGCGGAGCTCGACCAGTTCGCCACCGGCTACCTCACCTGGTCCGACGGGACCCACGACGTGCGCAGCCCGCTCGCCGTGCGCCCCGTCCAGCTGCAGGCACCGGCCGAGGTGGCCGGCGAGGGCGCCACGGGCGAGAAGGCGTTCGACGTCACGGCGGGCGACGCCCTCGAGCTGCCGCTCACCACCGAGGGCCTCGCCGCCGGGCAGGTCACGACCGGCTCGGGTGCGGCAGGCACCGCGGCGGCCGAGACGCCGGTCACGATCGCCGAGGGCACCAGCCACGCGCGCTTCGTGCTCGACAGCGCCGACGACACCGCGGACCTCGACCTGCTCCTCTACACGGCCGGTGCGGACGGTGCGCCCGACCGGCTCGCGGCGTCCTCGGCCACCGGTTCGGCGGACGAGCAGATCGACCTCGACGCCCCCGCGGCGGGAGAGTACGTCCTGCTGGTCGACTTCTACAGCGGTGCCGGACAGCTCGACTACACGCTGACGTCGTACCTGCTCGACCCGGCGACGGCCGTCGGGGGCTTCACGGTCGACCCGGCCACCCTCTCCGCAGGGCTGGGCGAGACGGCGACGCTGACCGCGTCCTGGACGGGCCTGCCCTACGAGCAGACCTTCCTCGGCCGCGTCGTGTACGGCGACACCGGACAGGTCACCTATCTCACGGTCGCCTCGGGAGAAGAGCCCGAGACGCCCACCGACCCTGGGCCCGGCCCGGGCCAGCCCGGCCACCCCGGTCAGCCCGGACACCCCGGCGGCTGGAGCCTCGGTGACATCCTGCAGTGGATCTGGAACGCCCTCGGCGACCTCTTCGACGGCTGGTTCCCCTGGCGCGGGTAGCACCCGCGGCCTGACGGCCTGACGGCCTGACGGCCTGACGGCCTGACGGCCTGACGGCCTGACGGCCTGACGGCCTGAGCCACCCGGAGGCGGTGGTCACCTTCCCTCGGGAGGGCGACCACCGCCTCCTCGCGTCCCCGCCCCCGCCCGCCCCGCCTGCCCCGCCCCGTGGTGTCGGCAACTCCTGGCTCGTGCTGCGGTGGCGCTCGCCAGCGGGGGAGTCGGGACCGGTGTCGGTCAGGGTGCAGGAGTTGCCGACCGAGGCCGTCCGTGTCGGCAACTCCTGGCTCGTGCTGCGGTGGCGCTCGCCTGCGGGGGAGTCGGGGCCGGCGTCGGTCAGCGTGCAGGAATTGCCGACCGGGGGTGGTCCGTGTCGGCAACTCCTGGCGTGTGCTGCGGTGGGGGTCGCCTGCGGGGGAGTCGGGGCGGGTGTCGGACAGGGTGCAGGAGTTGCCGGCAAACCGAGCACCGCCCACCGAGCAGGGCGCTTGGCGCACGGCGCACGGCGCACGGCGCACGGAGCACCGCGGAACGTCCGTCGCCCGGGCGCCACCCTCGTCGCCCGTTCCTCGTCCGGGTGATCTGTCCCCCCGATGGTGGACACGGTCGGCACGCCGGCCCTAGTTTGGGTGTCACCCGAGACGTGACGATCCCCGTTCACCCGACCCCGGCGCCGTACCCGAACACGGCACCGGGGGAACAGGTCGAGGCGCGCGTCTGCCCTACCCGAAAAAGGCACCACCATGCATTCGCTCACCCTCGCGGGGTCTCCCCGTCGCGGGCGGAGGGCCCTGCGCCTGTCCGCCGCGCTGCTCGCCACCCTCGCCCTGGCCGGCACCGCCGCCCTCACCGGCACCGCGGCTCCGGCCCGGGCCGCCGAGATCGACGGCGCCATCACGAACGTGACGGTCACCCCGACCACGCCGAAGCAGGGTTCCCAGCTCACGACGACGATCGCGTGGCAGGTGCCCGACGACACCCTCGCCGGTGACACCTTCACGCTGACGCTCAGCGAGCACCTGAAGAACCTGCCCACCGACTTCGCGCTCCGCGACCCCGCCACCGGTGCGGTCGTGGCCGACGCCGCCGTCGTCGGGACGCGCCCGTCCGTGGTCACCTTCACTATGACCGCCTACGCCGAGGACCACCTCAACGTCAGCGGTCAGGCCTTCGTCACGTCCGACTTCGAGGGACGCACCACCCCGTCGGGCGTGCCCACCCCCTTCACGTCGACCACGAACGACGGTCGCGACTTCACGACCGTCGTCACTCCGACCGGTGTGCTGCGCGGCTCGGACGTCGTGACGAAGTTCGGCACCTACACCCGTGCGGACCAGGGTCGCCTCGTGGGCGACGACTTCCTCGTCTGGAGCGTGAACACGCCGATGGGGCCGTTCGACTCGGCCACCGTCGGTGACTCGGTCCCCGCCGGCGAGGCGTGGTCGTTCGACTGCGACACCGCCGTCTTGACCGAGATCCGCACCAAGGCCGACGGTTCGCTGGCCGCCCCGGTCGCCGTGACCCCGGCCTCGTTCGACTGCACCGCCTCCGGGTACACGGTCTCGTGGGGCGCGCAGACGCGGACCGCGCAGTACCGTGCCGCCGTCGCCGTGAGCCTCGCCGCTCCCACCGGCACCGCCACCGCCCCGCAGACCTTCACCAACGCCGCGACGGCATCGACCGTCCGGGCCGGTGTCGCCGCCGGCAGCCGGGTCACGGCCTCGAAGGTCCAGGCCTCCGCCGGGGGAGTGGGCAGCGGTGACGTCCCCGTCTCCGCCGTGACCATCACGAAGGGCGACGCCGCGGGCCACGCGGCCGACACCGCCGACGCCGCCGTCGTGCTCTCCGACGGGACCGCCTCGCTGGCCTACCGGGTGACCAACACGGGTGCCGACGCGCTCGCCGACGTCTCGGTCTCGGACGCGGTCGTCGCCAACGGCACCGTCACGGGCCTGAGCTGTGACTTCAGCGCCCTGGGCGGACCGTCCACCGGTGTCACCTGGGCCGGCCCGCTCGCGGTCGGCGCCTCGTTCGACTGCACCGCCGCCCTCGAGGGTGTGACGGCCGGCACCGCCGACCACCACGACGTCGGCACCGTGACGGCGCGGGGCATCGAGTCGGGCCAGGCCGTGACGTCCTCGAACGCCTGGTTCGCCCGCGTCTCCGGCGCGACCGGCACGACCACCACGCCGACGTCCGCCCCGACGACGACCCCGGCCGCGCTCGCCGCCCCCGCGGCGGGCCCGACCGCCCCG
>NZ_JACYNS010000135.1:0-5759 GCF_014839405.1 Frigoribacterium sp. CFBP 13605
CGTGGCCCGTGGCCCGCGGCCCGCAGCCGAGGCGGGTCAGGCGGGTCAGGCGGCGGCGTGGGGTGCGTCGCGCGTGCCGACCCCGT
This sequence comes from Frigoribacterium sp. CFBP 13605, assembly GCF_014839405.1. Taxonomy (NCBI): domain Bacteria; kingdom Bacillati; phylum Actinomycetota; class Actinomycetes; order Micrococcales; family Microbacteriaceae; genus Frigoribacterium; species Frigoribacterium sp. CFBP 13605. Next base: position 87 of record NZ_JACYNS010000135.1, read on the forward strand.
GGCGGTCGAACGCCCGGCCGAGGTCGAGCAGCGTGTCGGCGAGGGCACCGTGTCGCGACGCCGGCACGACCTCGGCGAACGCGGCGGCGTACGCGCTCGCGATGGCCGTCGTGACCTCGACGCCGCGTGGCGTGCGGCTGACGATGACGCTGCGGCGGTCGTCCGGGTTGCGGCGCCGGTCGAGGTGCCCGGCGTCGACGAGGCGGTCGACGAGGTTGGTCATCGCACCCGACGAGAGGTCGAGGTGCTCGGCCGCCCGCTTCGGGGTGACCAGGTCGCCGGTGGCCCACACGTAGAAGAGGAACCGGATGTCGGTGTCGCCCAGCCCGAAGAGGTCGCCCTGGTGGTCGAGCACCCGCGAGTGGTTCAGCATCAACAGGCGGAACGAGTCGAGCAGGCGGCCGAGGTCGCCGGGGGCGAGGCCGGGGTCGGGCGTGAGGCCGGGGCCGGGCGTGAGGCCGGGGCCGGTGATGAGGCCGGGGTCGGCCCGGGGTGGGGAGATGAGCAAGGGGGTCCTCCGTGACGCGTGTGAGCGTGCCGTCCATGGCACCGGCTCAGTCAACAAGAATCTCGACGATCGTGACACCCCCACCACTGGGGACATGGTTCGCCTTGCGTGCCTCTCGGAGTCCAAGTAATTTGATTGTCGTACCACTTGAGAACAACGACCACTCGAAACCGGAACGGTTCGGGAGGTGAGCTTCTCACCGGCGAAGCCCCTGAATCACCTCGCCGGGGTGGCCCCCGACATCCCCCCCTTTCCACCGTCTCGCCCTGGAGCACACCATGTCCCGTCCCACGCCCCGCATCGCCCGCATCGCCGCCTGGATCGCCATCCCCGCCGCCCTCGTCGCCTCGGGCATCGTCGTCTCCACGGCGTCGTACTCGGCCTTCTCGTCGACCACGGTCAACCCCACCAGCAACTGGACCGCCGGCACCGTCGCCCTGACCGACGACGACAGCAACACCGCGCTCTTCACCGCCACGAACCTCAAGCCCGGCCAGACCGGCAGCAACTGCATCGCCGTCACCAGCACGGGCTCGCTCGCCTCGGCCGTCAAGCTCTACGGGACGGGCGCCGCCACGACCAACAACCTCGCGTCGAACATCACGCTGAGCGTCGTGCAGGGCACCGGCGGCGGCTTCGGCTCGTGCACCGGCTTCACCCCGCTCTCGGCGGGCTCGAGCCTCTACAGCGGCACGCTGGCCGCCTTCGGCACCAGCTACACCAACTACTCCAACGGCGTCGGCACCTGGGCCCCCACCGGCACCGCGTCCGAGACCCGCACCTACCAGGTGACCTACACCGTCTCGAACACCGCCCCCAACACGACCCAGGGCGGCACCGCGAGCCTCGGCCTCACCTGGGAGGCCCAGAACAGCTGAGGCCCGTCCCGCGGCTGACCCCCGCGTCACGGCGACACCGCACCAGCACCGCGCACCACCGCACCAGGCGGCCCGACACCGCATCATCCGCACCACCCCCGAGCAGAGGCACCCATGAGCACGATCGACCTGAAGCTGCGGCCCACCACCGCGGCCCCGGCCTCGATCACCGTGCCCTTGGGTGCCTCTCGTCCGTGGCTCGACTGGACGCGCCTGGCCCTCGGCACCGCGTCACGCGTCGTGCTCTACTCGCTGCTCGGCCTGATGGTCTACGCGGCCGCCCCCGCCGCCCTCGGCTGGAGCCCCACCACCGTGATGACCGGCTCGATGGAGCCCCGCATCCACCCCGGCGACGTCGTCGTCGCGAAGCCCGTGGCGGCGTCCGACGTGCACCGCGGTCAGGTCCTCCTCTTCGACGACCCCGACCAGGCCGGGCACCTGCGGCTGCACCGCTACCACGACAACGGCCAGGCCGGGCAGATCGTCACCAAGGGCGACGCCAACCCGAGCGTCGACTCGACGCCGATCGACCGCAGCGCCGTCATCGGCGTCGGGTTCCTGCGCGTGCCGTACGTCGGAACGCCCTTCGTCTGGGCCGCGGCCCACCAGTACGGCCACCTGCTGGTCACCGGCGGACTGCTGATCCTCGTCGTCCTGCTCAGCCGCAACGACCGGTACCTGCTGCGTGACGAGCGTCCCGCGTCGCCTCGGGTGACCGCCCCCGCCGGCCGCCGCGTCCAGCGTCGTCGCGAGCGGCGCCTCCGTCGCCTGAAGACCGCAGGAGGCGCGATCGGCCTGGCAGCGATCGGTGGCGGTCTCGCACTCACCCTCGTCGTCTCCGGTGGCGCGCACGCCGCGTTCGCCGCCCCGACCGCCAACCCGACCTCGAGCTTCGGTGCCGGGAACTACGACTGCCTGCAGGACACCTACAACTCGCAGACCTCGTACGGTTTCCCGTACAACGAGACGTCCGGCACGACCACCACCGACGGCAGCTCGTTCGCCCGCGTGGGCACCCTGAGCGGCGGGGCGACGTTCGTCGCCGGCTCGTGCGCCACGAACCAGAGCCCCTACCTGCAGCTCGACGGCACGGGTCAGGTCACGACCGCCGTCAACCTCACCGGCCAGGCCGCCTTCACGATCGAGACCTGGTTCCGCACGACCAGCACGGCCGGGGGCACCCTGGCCGCGTTCACGACGGCCCCGACCGGCACGAACACGACCGCCGACCGCGCGCTGTACCTGACCACGGCGGGCAAGATCGTCCTCGGCGTGCGCCCCACCACGACCACGACCAAGGCGACGACGACGCCCGCCTCGTACAACGACGGCGCCTGGCACCACGTGGTCGCCACCCTCTCGGGCACGAGCACGGTGGTCTACGTCGACGGCGTCGCCGTCGTCACCGACAGCACGAACAAGACCGTGCAGACGGCCACCGGTTACTGGCGGGTCGGCTACGCCCCGCTCAGCGGGCTGCCGTCGGCTCCGACCAACGGCTACTTCGTCGGCTCGGTCGACGGCACGACGATCTACAACAACTCGGCCCAGAGCGCCTCGGCCGTGCAGGCCCGGTACGCGGCCGGCCACTGAGCGACCGCAGCGGGTCTGCTCAGCCGGCCAGCGCCTCCTCGATCACCGCGACGACCTCGGGGGCGTCGGGCTCGGTCGTCGGACGGAACCGGTGCACGGCGCCGCCGGGCGTGATCACGAACTTCTCGAAGTTCCACTTGACGCGGCCGGCCTTGCCGTCGGCGTCGGTGGCCTTCTTCAGCTCGGTGTAGAGCGGGTGCTCACCGCGGCCGTTGACCTTGACCTTCTCCATCATCGGGAAGGTCACGCCCCAGGTCGCCGAGCAGTACTCCTCGATGGCCTCGCCGCTCGAGAGCTCCTGGAAGAACTGGTTGCTGGGGAAGCCCAGCACCGTGAAGCCCTGCTCGCCGTACTGCTTCTGCAACGCCTCGAGCTTCTCGTACTGGGGCGCGAGGCCACAGCGGGAGGCCACGTTCACGACCATCACGACCTTGTCGGCGTAGGCGCCGAACGTGGTGGACTCGCCGCGGATCGTGGTCAGGGTGATGTCGTCGAGGGTCATGGGTCCGACCGTAGGCCCGCCCGCTGCGAGCCGACCCTCAGGCACGTCGTCGATCTACTGTCAACCCCCCTGGGATCGACTGGTGCGGGGTTTGGAGTGCGTGCAACAATTCGCTGAGATGGCTGCCCGCGACGACAAGATGCGCTTCGACGCGCGGGGGCGCGATCTCGACGAGGCGGTCGACATCCTGCAGGCCGGGTACAACGGCCGGGGTTTCCGCGTCGCTCCCACCGAGGCCCCTTTCTCGTTCCGCCACACCATCGTCGGCGACGGGGCGATGACCCTGCGGTCGACGATGTTCATGGGTCGCGTCGACGGGCAGGCGGCCGCGGGTGACGAGCACGTCGTCCACTGGCTGCTCGACGGGCGTTCCACGATCGACAACGGTCGCGACGAGGTGGCCGGAGCCGTCGGGCGACCGATCCTCTTCCCCGAGGGGCGGGACTTCGAGTTCACCACCGAGGACGTCAACCAGAGCCTGCTCCACCTCTCCAAGTCGGTCGTCGACGAGGTCGCGGCCGAGCAGCACGGCATCATGCCCGGCACGCTCCGCTTCGACCACGCCGCCCCCGTCTCGTCCGCCGCGATGCAGGCCTGGCACGCCACGGTCCGTCTGATCGGACGCGCCTACCTGGGCTCGGGCGAGCCCAGCGACCTGATGCGCACCGAGATGGCCCGGATGGCCGCGGTGGCCCTGCTCGACACCTTCGCCCACACCTCGAGCCAGATGCCCGCGGCGTTGCTGGCACCGCGCAACGCGAGCCTCCGCCTCGCCGTCGAATACATGCACGCCAGCGCCCACCTGCCGATCTCGGCCGTGGACATCGCCCGGGAGGCCGGGCTCACCCCGCGCGGGCTGCAACAGGCGTTCAGTCGTCACCTCGACACCACGCCCACGGCCTACCTGCGCGAGATCCGCCTCGAGCGCGTGCACGACGCGCTGCGGGCGGCCGCCCCGGACGCCACGACCGTCGCCGACGTCGCCCGACACTGGGCCTTCGCCCACCTCGGCCGGTTCTCGGCCGCGTACCAGCAACGGTTCGGCGAGTACCCCCGCGAGACGCTGCACCGCGGCTGAGGTCGGGGGTGCCCGGAGCGTGCGGCCGCCTCGCCGCCGAGCGCGCCTCCCGGGCCGCCTCGCCGCCGAGCGCGCCTCCCGGGCCGCCTCGCCGCCGAGCGCGCCTCCCGGGCTCGATCCGGCGGTCAGCGACCGATGGCGGCGTAGACGCGCAGGGCGCCCGGGACGACCTCGACCGTGACGGGCAGCGGCCCGACGCGCTCGCCGTCCGCGTAGGCGGCGACCCCGTCGGCCTCGATCACGGCCCGACGCACGCGGTGCACGGTCACGTTCGGGTGGCTCAGGTGGGTGCCGCGGAACACGCTCGGGAACAGCAGGACGAACTGCCAGCGCGTCAGCCGCTCCACCACGAGCACGTCGAGCAGCCCGTCGTCGAGCACGGCGTCGGGCGTGACCTTCATGCCGCCCCCGAGCGACTGGCCGTTGCCGACCGAGATCAGGGTGCCCTCGACCGTCGAGGCGACCCCGTCGAGCTCGAGGCGGTACGAGATGCGCGGCAGGCGCACCAGCTCGATGGCGAGCGCGACGTCGTAGCGGCGGCGCCCCTTCGGCCAGCTCAGCCGGTTGGCCCGCTCGTTCACGACGGCGTCGAAACCGGCCGAGACCATGCAGGCGAACCAGGTGGCCCGGCCGTCGGCCTGCAGCACGCGTCCGGCGTCGATCGTGGTCGGCTCGCCCTCGAGCAGCCGGACCAGGAGGCGCGTGGCCGCCTCGGCGTCGTCGTGGGGCAGCCCGAACGCCCGGGCCGTGTCGTTGCCGGTGCCGGTCGGCACCAGTCCCAGCGGCACGTCGGTGCCCGCGACGAGGTTGGCCCCGAGGTTCACCATGCCGTCGCCGCCGACGACGATCAGGGCGTCGGGACGCTCGCCGTGGTCGGGGTCGAGCTCGCGACGGGCGGCGGCCACGAGGTCGTCGTAGCTCGACTCGGTGAGCGGCACGACCGTGTGGCCGGCACCGCGGAGCCCGGCGAGCACCCCGTCGGCGAGGTGCTTCCGGCCGCCGGCGGAGGCGCCGGGGTTGATCGCCACGACCAGGCGGAGGGGCGTCGGGGTCATGGCGTCGATCTTGCCAGCCCCGCGCCCCGCGCGCCCCCCCCCCCCCCCCCCCCCCCCCC
>NZ_JACYNS010000136.1:0-5714 GCF_014839405.1 Frigoribacterium sp. CFBP 13605
CTGAACCAGACCTTCAAGACCGACGCCGTCCAGGACGAGATGCTCGTCGGCGTCGCGAAGATCACCGCCGCCACCGAGTAACACCCCCGCTCGACCGATCGGGCACGTCCCGATCAACGAAGAACCCCGTTCGCGAAGAAGAACCCCGATCAATCGTGGTTCGTCTTCGTGAACGGGGTTCTCGGCGTCCGGGTCAGGAGGCGCCGACCGCTACTCGGCCTTCTCGGTCTGCCACTTCTCGGGCGCCCGGTCACCGTTCGGGCGCACCGGCCGGACGTCGCCCACGATGGGGATGGCCCGCTTGCGGAGCGCCCAGAGGTAGCGCACGAAGAAGTGCGTGAGGGTCGAGAGACGGTTGCCGTTCCCGAGCAGGCTCGTGATGTGGACGAACACCCACAACAGCCAGGCGACGGGGCCGGTCAGCGTGAAGCCGTTGGGCAACTGCACCACGGCGGCGTTCGTGCCCACCGTGGCCATGGTGCCCTTGTCGTGGTACTTGAACGGCGCGAGCTTCTTGCCGGCGAGCAGGCGGACGATCTGTTCGCCGATGTGCTCGCCGCCCTGGATCGCCGGCTGGGCGAGCTGAGCGAGGGCGTCGTCGGTGGCGGCGATGTCACCCGCGGCGAAGATGCAGTCGAAGCCCTTGACCGTGAGGTCGTCGTTCACCTGGATGCGTCCACCATGGGTCTGCGGCACGCCCCACGAGGCGACCTCGGCGTGGGCCGCGACGCCGGTGGCCCAGATGACGAGCTCGGCCGGGATGAACTCGCCGTCCGCGGCGACGACGCCGTCGGGACGGACCTCTTCGACACCCGTGTCGAGCCGCAGGTCGACGCCGCGCTTGCGCAGCACCTTGGCGGCGTACTTGCGCAGACGAGGGGAGAAGGGCTTGAGCAACTCGCCGCTGCGGTGCACGAGGGTGATCGTGATGCTCGACGCGTCGATCTCGGGGTAGGCGTCCTTCAACGCCTGGTCGCGCAGTTCGGCCAGCGCGCCGGCCATCTCGACGCCCGTGGCACCGCCACCGACGATGACGACGCGCACCTCGCCGCTGCCCACCGAGGCCGCGGCGTTCTCGAGCTGCGTGAAGAGCTCGTCGCGGATGCGCAGCGCCTGCGAGCGGGAGTACATCGAGTAGGCGTACTCGTAGGCGCCCTTGGTGCCGAAGTAGCTGGTGTTGACGCCGTTGGCGAGGACCAGGGCGTCATAGGCGATCTCCTCGCCGTCGCGCAGGGTGATGATGCGCTCGTCGGCGCGGATCGTCGTGAGCAGCCCGTGGCGGAACTCGGCGTTCGACTGCTTGGACCGCAGGCTGCGCAGGAAGTAGGTGACGTCGCCCGCGTTGAGGCCGCCGGTGGCGACCTGGTACATGAGCGGCTGGAACATGTTGTAGACGTGGCGGTCGATCAGGGTGATGCGGACGTCGGCGTCTCGGAGGGACCTCATCGCCGCGATGCCGGCGAAGCCGCCGCCGACGATGACGACGTGGGGGCGGGGGTCTGCGGTCATGGGGTTGCTCCTGCGGTGTCGATCGTGTCGTCGGATCGTCGTCGACCCCGGTTGGCCGGACCCTGGCGCCGAGTCCGCCGCGAGTTTACTCGCCTCACGAGTCGGATCGTGCACCGGATGCATCGACGGACGACCCGTGACCGGGGGACTTCCGGGGCCCGTCCACCGATGGTACGATCATCTAACTACTTGGTGATCGAGTTGCTCGTTCAATAAGCGACATGTGTCGCGGAGTCGTCGGACGGGACCCGAACCCCGGGCCGAGGTGGACGCCGTACCCGATCCGATTCCTCCCGGAGACCCGATGACCCCCGCCCCCGACGCGCAGACGACCGTCGCGCCCCGTTCCGACACCCGTGCCGACACCCGCCCCGAGCCGCGGACCGACGACGTCACCGCCGTGCTCGTCGCGCTGCAGCGCCTGCAGTCCCGGATCGCCTCCGTCAACGACCGGTTGGCCAAGGGCATGGGCGTCGGCGCCACGGACTACCTCGCCCTGGTGCACCTCTCCGTGCACGGCGACACCCCGCCCAAGAAGGTCGGCGAAGCCCTGGGGCTCTCGTCGGGTGCCATGACGGCCCTCGCGGACCGCCTCGAGGCCGCCGGTCTCGTCGTCCGGCTCCAGCACCCGACCGATCGACGCAGTTTCGTCCTGGCGCTCACCGCCGAGGGGTCGAGCGGCGTGGACGAGGCCGGCATCCTCTACGGACGAGTCGTGCAGGAGGCGCTGTCCGCGTCCCGCCGGCCCGTCGCCGAGGCGGTCTTCCGCGACCTGGGCGACGCCCTCGGGGTCGCGACTCCGTGAGGACGACCGACTCCGCACCTCCTGGTCGGGAGGTCCGGCGGAAGCCGGTGGGCGACGCCCCGGCCCCCGCGGCCCGGCGACCCGCTAGGGTCGGCTCGTGAGACTCTCGGTGACCTGGACGGCAGGCGGTGCGCAGCACGGCATGCAGGTGCACGACGATCGTCTCGTCTACGTGCTCCGTGACACCGCCGGACGCCCCACGACGCACGAGATCCCTGCCGGTTCGCTCGAGACCGTCGACTACTCGACGGTCGCGGATCGACCGGTCATCACGCTCAACGAACGAGACGGCACGAAGACGTCGTTCCCGTGCCCCCGCAAGATCGCCCGGGTGCTCTACCCGGCGATCAAGTGGCTGACCGTCTGACCGCGACCGCTACGACGTGCGCTCGAGGTCGGTGACGTGGGAGCGCCGACGGACCGCGACCTCGCGCCTCCGCGCCTTGACCGCCCCGCGGAAGCCGACCTCGGCGGCGATCGCGCCGGCGATCATCAGCGAGAAGCCGGCGAGCCCGGCGGGCAGGCCGAGCATCGTCGGGGCATCCCAGTCGAAGGTGAACGCCAGGACGGCCAGGCCGATCGCCACGAGGGCGAAACCGGCGACCGACAGGCAGACGCGGCGGGCTCTCGGTGCACTCATCCGATCAGCGTAGGCAACACCTGACGTCCGGCGACGTCGTTCTCAGGGGACGCGGATGGTTCTGCCGCGTAGCCCCCAGCCGCCCCGGTGGGAGGGCGGGTCCACAGGATGCGTTATTGCACTCCTGGCGCGAAAGTGCAATCATCGTCTTCGGCCGCGAGGCCCCCGGCGACGTCGCCGATCACGAGAGCGACGAGACCAGGAGGCGCGCGATGGCCACGACCGCCGGCAAGACGGCCCAGCGTCGACTGCGCACCCGCTTCGAGTTGACCGCTGCCGCCCGGCGCCTGACGGCCGAGCACGGACTCGCCGGCTTCACCATCGAGGAGCTCTGCGCCTCGGTCGGCATCTCGCGTCGGACGTTCTTCAACCACTTCGCGTCGAAGGACGACGTCGTCGTCGGGGTCGCGCTCGACGACGACGACGAGGCGCTCGACGGGTACTCGTCCTCGCGACGCGACCCGCGCCTCCCGCCCTTGTCGACCGTCTTCGACGACCTGGGCGCGCTCGTCGTCGAGCGGGTCGAGAACGTCGGCCTCACCCGCGGGCAGGCCGCGCACTTCAAGGCCGCGCTCGACCGCGAGCCCCGCCTGTTCGGCGCCATGATGCGGCAGGGCGACGAGCAGCGGCGACGCGTCGTCTCGGCCGTGGCCGCACACGAGGGGCTCGACGTGGGCGATCCCCGCATCGACGTCGCGGTGACCCTGCTCACCGGACTCGTCCAGCGGGCCTTCGAACGGTTCTTCTCCGCCGAGGGGCGGGACGACGAGCGCTTCGACGCCGTCCTCGCCGACCAGCTCGTGATCGCCCGCGAGCTCTTCGCCGCCGCCGCGCCTCGTGGCCCCGCCTCCCCGCCCGCCCCGACCCACCCTGCCGACCACGACCGAAAGGCGCTGTGACCCAGCCATGACGACCACCACCGCAGCGAAGGCCGACGCGCCCTTCCTCTTGACGAAGAGACGCATCTGGATCATCTTCGGCGCCCTCATCTCGGGCATGCTGCTGTCGAGCCTCGACCAGACGATCGTGTCGACGGCCATGCCGACCATCGTCGGCGAGCTCGGCGGCGTCGAGCACCAGGCCTGGATCACCACGGCATACCTGCTCGCCACGACGATCGTCATGCCGATCTACGGCAAGTTCGGCGACGTCCTCGGCCGTCGCAACCTGTTCCTCGTGGCGATCGCGATCTTCACCCTCGCGAGCATCGGCTGCGCCTTCGCCACCGACTTCTGGACGTTCGTGGTGTTCCGCGCGATCCAGGGCCTCGGCGGCGGCGGTCTGATGATCCTCTCGCAGGCGATCATCGCCGACATCGTGCCCGCCTCCGAGCGCGGCAAGTACCTCGGACCGCTCGGCGCGGTCTTCGGCCTGTCGGCCATCGGCGGACCCCTGCTCGGCGGCTTCTTCGTCGACCACCTCACCTGGCAGTGGGCGTTCTACATCAACATCCCCGTCGGCATCGCGGCGTTCGCCATCACCTGGGCCGCCCTGACGCTGCCGAGCAAGAAGGCCACCAAGCGCATCGACGTGCTCGGCGTGGTGCTGCTGTCGGCGGCGACCACCTGCCTGATCTTCTTCACCGAGTTCGGCGGTCAGGACGACCACGGCTGGGGTGCGCCCGAGACCTGGCTCTGGGGCGCCGGAGTCGTGGTGGCGGCGTCGCTGTTCGTGCTCGTCGAGTCGCGTGCCGACGACCCGATCATCCCGCTGTCGTTCTTCCGCAACAAGGTGTTCGTGCTGGCGACCGCCGTCGGCTTCGTACTCGGCATCGGCATGTTCTCGGCCATCGCGTTCGTGCCGACCTTCCTGCAGATGTCGTCGGGCGCGTCCGCGGCCGTCTCGGGCCTGCTGCTGCTGCCGATGATGGTCGGCCTGATCGGCACGTCGATCCTGTCGGGCAACCTGATCACCCGGACCGGCAAGTACAAGGTGTTCCCGGTGGTCGGCACGATCCTGACCGGCATCGCCATGGCGCTCTTCACGACCCTGACCGCCGACACCCCGCTCTGGCTGATCTGCGTGTTCCTCTTCCTCTTCGGTGCGGGCCTCGGCCTGATCATGCAGGTCGTCGTGCTCGTGGTGCAGAACTCGGTCGACGCCCAGAACGTGGGCACGGCGACCAGCACGAACAACTACTTCCGCGAGGTGGGCGCCGCGCTCGGCGTCGCGATCTTCGGTGCGTTGTTCACGAGCCGGCTCACCTCGAACCTGACGGACGTCTTCACGGGCGCCGGGGCGTCGGCCGGTGACGCCTCGCAGGCCACCGCGACCCTCGACCCCGCGACGCTGAACCAGCTGCCCGAGCAGATCCGTCGTCTCGTCGTCGAGGCCTACGCCGACTCGCTGGCGCCGGTCTTCGCCTACCTGATCCCGTTCATCGCCGTGGCGTTCGTGCTGTCGCTCTTCCTGCCGCAGATCAGACTCTCCGACGTGGCCGGCATGGTGTCCCGCGGCGAGGCGCTGTCGGGCGACGAGGCCGAGCAGCTCGAGGCCGCCGAGCGCGCCGCGCACGGTCGTGGCGCCGGGCGGGCCGGGAGGCGCGGTGCCGGGACGGCGTCCGAGGTGGCGACCGCCGGTGCGGTGGCGACCGGGGCTCCGGTCGCGCCGCTCGACGGGGTCGATCAGCGGGACGACGCCGACGAGCGTGTCGCCGACGGGGTCGACGAGCGGGACGACGCCGACCGCCCGTAGCCGGTCGGATCGCGGGGGCGCCGGGTCAGACGGCGGCGGGGCCCTGGGCGGGCAGGGCCGCGGCCG
>NZ_JACYNS010000137.1:0-5625 GCF_014839405.1 Frigoribacterium sp. CFBP 13605
GGCCCGGGCCGCGCGCGAGCTCGGCACCGTGCCGGCCTCGTCGCCGCTGCGGGCGATCCCGCTCGACGAGCTCGAGGCCCCCGCCGTGCTGGCCGCGGCGGACGCCGGCGACCCGACCGCCCTGCGCCTGGTCGAGAAGGCCGCCGAACGGTTCGGACGCGTCTGCGCCATGCTCAGCGGCATGCTCGACGTCGACCGCATCGTCGTCGCCGGGGCCGTGGCGCCCTCCCTCGGACTGCTGCTCGACCGGACGACACCGTGGCTCAGCCGGTTCACGCACCGGGCCGCGCCCGAGGTCGTCGCCTCGACGTTGGGCGACGCGGTCGTGACCACGGGCGCCGTCGAGCGGGCCCTGGCACACGTGCGCGGCCACGCACTCGAGCTGACGCTGCCGGGTGCGGCGGACGCGACCCGCGCCTCCTGACGACTGCTCGGCGTGCGATCGGACGGCGATGCACCCGGCCTCGAACCCCGTTCACGAAGTCGAACCCCGACAGAACGGGGTTCGTCTTCGCAAACGGGGTTCGCGGCCCCTGGCCGGCGGGGCGGCGCGGGAGGCGCGGGGCGGCCCGGCGCACGCCGCTAGGCTCGCGGGATGGTCACCGTCGTGCTCCCCTGGCGTCCGCAACCCAGTCGCGTCGCGGCGTTCGAGGTCGTCCGCGACTGGTACGCGGACGCCCTGCCCGAGGCCGAGATCCGCACGATCGACTCCCCCGACCCGGTGTTCAACCTGGCCCAGTGCCGCAACCTCGGGGTCGCCGGCCTGGCCGACGACGAGGTCGCCGTGATCGGCGACGCCGACACCCTGCCGCAACGCGAGCCCCTGCTCGCGGCGATCGAGGCGGCCCGCACGAGCGGCCGGGTGCACCTGCCCTACACCGAGTACCACTGGCTGGGACGCGACGGCACCGCGCAGGCGGCCGCGGGCACCCCCCTCGAGCAGTGCGACTTCGAGCTCGTGCGCGGGGCCTGCTCGGGGGTCTACGTGACCCGCGCCTCCTCGTGGCGCAGCCACGGCGGGCAGGACGAACGCTTCCGGGGCTGGGGCTTCGAGGACGCGGCCTGGTACCTCGCCCACACCACCCTGCTCGGCGAGGCCCCGCGACGGCACGAGGGCATGGTCTTCGCCCTGCACCACCAGGCCGAGGTGCGCGAGGGGCCGCAGTACGACGCCAACGCCGCGCTGATGCAGCGGTACCGCGACGCGGCGGTCGGCGAGGACGCGATGCGCGCGGTCGTCTTCGGCGCCTAGAGCTAGGGGCGACAGAGCCGAAGGGCGACAGCGCCGGAGGGCGACAGCGCAGGAGGCGCGGGGCACGTCCGGCGGACGACCCGCGTCAGTCGCGGCGGACGGTGTGCAACGGGCCGAGCGCGTGGTCGAGTGCGGCCTCGAGCGGCCAGCCCGCCCGCTCCGACTGGCTGAGCAGCAGTCCCCCCTGGATCGCGGCGATGATCGCGGTGGCGACGCGCACCGGATCGGCCGAGGCGTCGACCGAGCCCGAGGCCTGCAGCCGCCGGATGCCCGCGGCCAGCTGCTCGCGCCAGGCGTCCCAGCTCGCCTTGACGCTGCGCTCGACCTCGGCGTCCGTGGCGGCGACCTGGGCCGCGAGCGTGCCGATCGGGCACGCCCAGCGGCCGAGGCTGATGTAGTACTCGACCAGGGCGGCGCGCCAGCGCTCCCACGACTCCCAGGTGCCGAGGTCGTGGATCTCGGGCTCCTGCGCCTCGAGCAGCTGGCGCCCCTCCCACCGGGCGACCTCGTGGATCAGCTCGGTCTTGCCGCCGGGGAAGTAGTGGAACAGCTGGCTCTTGCTGGTCAGCGTCGCGGCCCGCACCGTGTCGAGCGTCGTCCCGCCGATGCCCGCGGCGAGGATCTGCCGACCGGTCTCGTCGATGATCCTCTGGCGGGTGAGCCGCCCGCGCTCGGTGATCTTCGTCTCGTCCACGGAGAGATCCTACGTCGAGTGGACCATTCGGTCCACGAACACTGGACTCGACGGTCCAGTCCGTGCTAGCAATGGACCATGCAGTCCAATGAAGAAGTCCTCGACTCCCTGCCCACCGACGACCGCCTGGCCGGTCGCACCGCCCTCGTGACCGGCTCGACCAGCGGCATCGGCGAGGCGATCGCCCGCGTGCTCGCCGCCTCCGGTGCCACCGTCGTCGTCAGCGGCCGCGACGACGCCCGGGCCCGACGTGTGGTCGACGCGATCACCACCCGGGGCGGCTCGGCCCACGCCGTGCCCGCCGACCTCGCCGGCCCGTACGCCGACGTCCGCGCCTTCGCCGCCCGGGCCACCGAGGTGCTCGGCGGTCGCGTCGACATCCTGGTCAACAACGCCGGCGTCTACCCGACGATGCCGACCGACGCCCTCGACGACGCGGACCTCGATGCCATCCTGGCGACGAACGTCCGGGCGCCGCACGTGCTCGTCGGGGCCCTCGCCCCGGCGATGGCCGACCGTGGAGACGGCTCGATCGTCAACATCGGCTCGTGGATGACCCGGGTCGGGGTGCCGTTCGGCGCCATGTACACCGCGTCGAAGGCCGCCGTCGAGCAGATGACCCGCACCTGGGCGGCCGAGTTCGGCCCCCGCGGCGTCCGGGTCAACAGCGTCGCACCCGGTGCGACGTCGACTCCGGGCAACGCCGAGTCGGCGGCCGTCCTCGACACCCTGACCGCGGCCACCCCGGCCGGTCGACCCGTGCGTCCCGTCGACATCGCGCACGCGGTGCGGTACCTGGCGTCGGACGAGGCGGCCTTCGTGCACGGGGCCCTGCTCGACGTCGACGGCGGCATCCTCCACACCCGGACGATGTAGGCCGACCCGCGCCTCCTGCCGGTCGGCCCTCGGCCGGACGGACCAGACGCCACGACGTGCCGCTCGCCCGCGAAGGCGAGCGGCACGTCGTGATAGCTGGGGAGGCGGGGCGAGCCGAGGAGGCGCGGGCCGGCTCGGTCAGTCGCGCCCGGTCAGCGCCGCGTGGGCTCGTGCCCGTCCGGGCGTCTCGCGCAGGGACGCCGCCAGCCCGGCCAGGCGTCCGGCCGCACCGGGGTCGCGCGTCGGCAGGTCGAGCACGTGCCGCAGGGCCTCCGCCAGTTCGTCGACCGTCGCCGTGTTCGGGGCGAGCGCCACGCCCACCCCGGTGCGCTCGAGGGCGGCGGCCCCGGCGAACTGGTCGGTCGAGAACGGCAGGACGACGACGGGCACGCCCGCGGTCATCGCCTCGGTCACGCTGTTGTTGCCGCCGTGCGTGACGGCCGCGGTCGCCGCGTCGAGCAGCGTCACCTGCGGCAGGAACTCGCGGACGAGCCAGTCGCTCGGCACCTCGCCGAGGTCGGCCCGGTCGCCCGAGCCGAGCGCGATCGCGGCCCGCACCCCGACCCGACGCAGGGCCTCGGCCACGCGCCCGAGCACGTCCGACCGCACCGAGAGGAAGCTGCCGAAGCTGACGTAGACGAACGGGGCGGGATCGGGGTCGGACGTGGGGTCGAGGTCGGGCGCGGGCGCGGGGTCGGCGCCGTCGGCCAGCCAGGCGGCGACCTCGGCGTCCACCGGCTCGGCACGCACGGCCGATCCGAGCCAGACGTGCGGGGGCAGCAGGGCCTCGCGCTCGGGGTCGGCCAGCTCGCCCGGGTAGTTGTAGAGCAGCAGGTCGCCGTGCTCGCCGAAGGCGCTCGTCGACGGCGGCAGGTGCGGAGCGAGCTCGGCCAGCGCGGCGTTCCACTCGGCGGTGAACGAGGCGTCGACCCGCTCGCACAACTCGCGCAGCCCGGCGACGCCGTCGGGCGCCGCGCCGGCGTCGGATCGCACCGCCGACGCATCTCCGGCAGCTCGCACCACGCTCGCGTCGTCGAACCGCGTTCCGGGGTGGTTCGACGACTCGACGGTGGTGCGGCCTCCGGCCAGCGCCGGGTCGGCACCGGCGCCGGCACCGCCGAACGCCGCGGGCCACTCGGGCGGGCAGCCGTACACCTCGTCGCCCACGGGCAGCGCGGTCGGGTGCCCCAGCACGACGTCGGCGAACGGCACGCCGCCGGCCACGAGCGCGAGCCGGGCGCTGAACGCGAGGTGGTCCACGACGATCTGGTCGGGCCGGACGGCGGCGACCACGTCGAGCACCGCCCGGGCCGTGGCGACCGGCTGCCACATGAGGTCGGTGAGGCGTTCGCGCGCCTGGTACGAGAGCGTCTCGACCATGCCGAGCCGGGTGGCGTCGAAGAAGCCGCGCAGCGACGCGTCCTCCTCGGCCACCTGCTCCTCGGCACGGATCACCCCGGGGTTCGAGCCGCGCCCGAGCTGCAGGTGCACGCGCTCGAAGCCGAACGACTCGACGATGGCGGCGGTGGCCGGGCCGGTCGCGACGACGACGCGCTCGCCCCGGTCGCGCCACTCGGTGGCCAGGGTCGCGAGCGGCAGCAGGTGCGACGCGTAGTCGGGGCTGACGACGAGCAGGGTCATCGTGCGCTCACGCTCCACTCGCGCTGTTCGAGCTCGTCGTGGTGCACCGTGTCGTAGACGCCCGACAGCGACCGCGCCATGGCCTGGATCGTGAAGGACCGCTCGACGGTGTCGCGTGACCGGGCCGCGCGCGCCTCCGTCGTCTCGACCGAGGCCGCGGTGAGCGCCTCGCCCATCGCGAGGCGCAGGGCGTCGACGTCCCAGGTGCGGGTGAGCCAGCCGGTGTCACCCTGACGCACGTAGGTCGAGGGCCCGCCGCCCTGCGGCGCGACGACGAGCAGACCGGAGCCCATCGCCTCGAGCAGGGCGATGCCGAACTCCTCT
The DNA here is from genome assembly GCF_014839405.1 of Frigoribacterium sp. CFBP 13605. Lineage (NCBI taxonomy): Bacteria > Bacillati > Actinomycetota > Actinomycetes > Micrococcales > Microbacteriaceae > Frigoribacterium > Frigoribacterium sp. CFBP 13605. The sequence continues at coordinate 4,788 of NZ_JACYNS010000137.1, forward strand.
TTCAGGCTGCCGCAGACGTAGACGCCGCGGGGCGCCGCGAGCCCGGGCAGGCCGAAGCGGGCCGCGGCGACCCACCGGGCGACCGTGTCGTTCGGCCGGTGGCCGGGCAACAGGAGTCCGGAGGCGCGGTGCCGGCTCGCGGGGACGATCGCGTCGATCAGGTCGAGCTGCTCGCGCTCGTCGGCGCTCGGGTGCTCGAGGTCACCGCCGATCAGCAGGAGGTTCGCGCGGTCCCGCAGGGGACCGTCGGCCCAGGCCTCGACGATCGTCGCCATGCCCTTGACCCGGTGCAGTCGTCCGACGCTGACCAGCAGCGGCAGGCCGCGACGTTCGGGCGGCAGGGTCTCGAGCAACGCGCCCAGCTCGGCGAGCGGCGGGGTCGCGGGCAGGCCCGCGGCGTGCTCGGCGGCCTCGGCGACCGACCGGTCGACCACGCCGAGGTCGATGCCCTCGGGCACGATGGTGTGGCGCTCGGGGTGCGAGGTGACGTCGATGCCGACGAGCTCGCGCATGTCGCGCTCGAGCTCGGGCCGGGGGAACAGCACGGTGTGCGACGCGTTCGACGCGAGCTGCTGGACGAGCCGGGTGCGGAACCAGAAGTGCTCGACCTCGTCGACGTCGCCGAAGGTCTCGCGGGTCAGCGCGCCCGACAGGTCGAGCGACTGGATGACGGCGTGCGGGTCGGGCGCGACCGTGAACACGACGGGGATGTCGAGCTCGCGGGCGACGTCGGCCGCCGCGAGGCTGCCCACGTCGGCCATCCGCAGGTGCAGCAGGTCGACGCCGCCCGCGGCACGCAGCACCCGCCGGATGCCGCGCCGGGCCGCCACCCGCAGCG
>NZ_JACYNS010000138.1:0-5591 GCF_014839405.1 Frigoribacterium sp. CFBP 13605
GCCGTCGGCGGGGCGGCCGACGTAGCGGGACCGGGGCGAGGCGAGCAGCGACTCGACGGTGACCGGCGTCGCGGACGCGGCCCGCGCCTCCTGCGCTCGTCGGTCGGTGTCCACGGACGCACGATACCGCCCGCCGACGACGACGGCCGGGCACCCCGTGCGGGGTGCCCGGCCGGTGCCGGTGCTGCCCGAGGGCAGCGGGAGTGCTACTTGGTGAGCGGCTCGAGCGTCGTGTCGTTGGCGTACGCCTCGGCGGCGTTGTCCTTGGTCACGATCTGCGGGGGCAGCAGGTAGGCCGGGACGACCTTGCTGCCGTTGTCGTACGACTCGTCGTCGTTCGTCTCGGCCTTGTCGCCCTTGCTGAGCGAGCTGACCATCGCGACGGCCTGCTTCACGAGGTTGCGGGTGTCCTTGTTGATGGTCGAGTACTGCTCGCCGGCCATGATCGACTTGACCGACTCGACCTCGGAGTCCTGACCGGTGACGGTCGGGATGTCCTTGCCGGCCTGCTTCACCGAGGTGATGATGGCGCGGGCCAGGGTGTCGTTCGGGCTCAGGACGCCGTCGAGCTCCTTGTCACCGTAGGTGCTGGTGAGCAGCGAGTCCATGCGACGCTGGGCGTTCTCGGGCTTCCAGCCGTCGGTCGCCGTCTGCTTGATGTCGGTCTGGCCCGAGGCGACGACGAGGGTGCCGTCGTCGATCTTCGGCTGCAGGACGCTCATCGCGCCGTCGAAGAAGACCTTCGAGTTGGCGTCGTCCGACGAGCCGGAGAACAGCTCGACGTTGTAGGGGCCGTCGGCCTTCTTCGCGGCCATGCCGTCGAGCAGGGCCTGGCCCTGGAGCTCGCCGACCTTGAAGTTGTCGTACGCGACGTAGTAGTCGACGTCCTCGGTGTTGAGGATCAGGCGGTCGTAGGCGATGACCACGGCGCCGGCGTCGTGGGCGGCCTTGACCTGGGTGCCGAGCTGGCCACCGTCGGCCGCGCCGATGATGATGACCTTCGCGCCCTTGGTGACCATGGACTGGATCTCGTCCTGCTGGTTGGCCACGGTGCCGCTGGCGGCCGCGTACTGCACGTCGGGCTTAAACCCGGCGTCGGTGAGGTCCTTGGTGAACAGGTCGCCGGCGAGGACCCAGTTCTCGCTCGTCTTGGCCGGCAGGGCCACGCCGATGGTCGAGCCGGACTCGAAGCCCGAGGCCGCGTCGCCCGAACCCGCGTCGGTGCGGGCCGAGTTCGAGCAGCCGCTCAGGATCAGCGTCGTTGCTGCGGCGACCGCGAAGGTCGTCAGCGCGAGTTTGCGCATGCTGTGTCTACTTTCTCGTTGTGAGGGGTGATGCCGTGTGGTCGCCCGCGGTGCGGACTCCCGGTGGAGGCGCGCCCGGCCGTCGATGGACGGGCGCGCGGGTGGTGGGTCTAGTTGGGCGTCGTGGCCTTGGGACGCTGCACGTCCGAGATGTCGCCGTTCGGGGTGAGGGCGGGCTCGGTCGTCTCGGCGTCGCGACCGACGCCGTTCTGGGCGCCCGGGGGCAGGTCGGAGGCCGCGATGCCGTTCTTGTCGCGACGCAGGCCCCGGGTGAGGAACCCGGTGATGGACGGACGACCCTGGCTCTTGTTGTAGACGTCGACCGCGACCGCGATCAGGAGCACGAGGCCCTTGATCATCTGCACCTTGTCGGAGCCGACGCCCATGAGCTGCAGGCCGTTGTTCAGCACGGCGATGACGAAACCACCGACGATCGAGCCGGTCACCGTGCCGATGCCGCCGGCGACGGCGGCGCCACCGATGAAGACCGAGGCGATGGCGTCGAGCTCCCAGTTGAGGCCGTCCTGCGGGCCGGAGGCACCGGCACGGGCGACGTAGATCATGCCGGCCAGGGCGGCGAGCACGGACATGTTCATCATGACGAAGAAGTTGATGCGCTTCGCCTTGACGCCCGAGAGCTCGGCGGCGTGCGAGTTGCCACCCACCGCGTAGATGTGCCGACCGAAGATCGTGTTCTGCGTGACGAAGCCGTAGACCAGGACGAGCACGCCGAGGATGATGCCCGAGATCGGGAACGACGTCCCGACGCGGCCGCCGGCGAACAGCGTCGCGGCGTAGGCGATGATCGCGACCAGCACGACCAGCTTGACGGCGCTGACCCAGAGGGGAGCCCGCTCGGAGCCCATCTTCTGCTGGATGCGACGCAGGCGGAACTCGTTGTAGACCACGGCGACGATGATGACGAGGCCGAGCAGCAGGGTCGCGTTGTTGTAGCCGGTGTTCGGACCGAACTCGGGGAGGTAACCCGCGCCGATGACCGTGAATCCCTCGGGGACCGGGATGGTGTCGGCGTTGCCGACGAACTGGTTGGCACCGCGGAAGAGCAGCATGCCGGCCAGCGTCACGATGAAGGCGGGGACGCCGACGTAGGCGACCCAGAAGCCCTGCCAGGCGCCGATGACCACGCCGACCACGAGGCCGAGCAGGATCGCGGCACCCCACGGAAGACCCCAGCTGTCCATCGCCTTGGCGACGACGATGCCGCTGAAGGCGGCGACCGAACCGACCGAGAGGTCGATGTGACCGGCCACGATGACCATGACCATGCCGATGGCGAGGATCAGGATGTACGAGTACTGGCTGACCAGGGCGATGAGATTCGTGGGCTGCAGGGTGAGCCCGTCGGTCAGCACCTGAAAGATCAGGATGGCCACGACGAGCGTCGCGATCATGCCGAACTGGCGCGCGTTCGACGTGTTGCCGCCGAACACCTTCTTCAGGTCTTTGATGCCACTCATGCGGCTTGCTCCTTCTTCTTCGAGGTCATGGTTCGCATGAGCGTCTCGGCGTCGGCCTCGGAGGCCTCGATCTCGTTCGTGACGGAACCCTCGAAGATCGTGTAGATGCGATCGGAGAGCCCCAGCAGCTCGGGCAGTTCGGACGAGATGACGATCACGCCTTTGCCCTGGGCCGCGAGCTGGTTGATGATGTTGTAGATCTCGAACTTGGCGCCCACGTCGATGCCTCGCGTGGGCTCGTCGAGGATGAGCAGGTCGGGGTCGGTGAACATCCACTTCGCCAGGACGACCTTCTGCTGGTTGCCGCCGGACAGCTTGGCGACCCCTTCGTCGACCGTGGGGGTCTTGACGCGCAGGCTCTTGCGGTAGTCCTCGGCGATCGAGTGCTCTTCGTAGGTGTTGACCACGGAGGCCTTCGAGATCTTGGTGAGCTTGGCCGCGACCGTCGAGCGCTTGATGTCGTCGAGCAGGTTGAGCCCCAGCACCTTCCGGTCTTCGGAGACGTAGGCCAGGCCGTTGTCGATCGCGTCCGAGACGTTCTTGATCTCGATCTTCCGGCCGTCCTTGACGATCTCGCCCGAGACGAACTGACCGTACGAGCGACCGAAGATGCTCATCGCGAGTTCGGTGCGACCGGCGCCCATCAGGCCGGCCAGGCCGACGATCTCGCCCTTGCGCACGGTGATGGACGAGCCCTTGCAGACGAAGCGTTCGGCCGTCTGCGGGTGGCGCACCCACCAGTCCTTGACCTCGAAGAAGACCTCGCCGATCTTCGGGGTGCGGTCGGGGAAACGGCTGGCCAGGTTGCGGCCGACCATGCCGCGGATGATGCGGTCCTCGTTGACGCCGTCCTCTTTCACGTCGAGCGTCTCGATGGTCTTGCCGTCACGGATGATCGTGATGGAGTCGGCGATGGCCTCGATCTCGTTGAGCTTGTGGCTGATCATGATCGACGAGATGCCGCGACCCTTGAGGCCGCGGATGAGGTCGAGCAGGTGCTGCGAGTCGGCCTCGTTGAGGGCCGCGGTCGGCTCGTCGAGGATCAGCAGCTTGACGTTCTTGTTCAGCGCCTTGGCGATCTCGACGAGCTGCTGCTTGCCGACGCCGAGGTTCTTGATGGCGGTGTCGGGGTCGTCCTTGAGGCCGACGCGGGCGAGCAGGTCGATGGCCTTCGTCTTCGCCGCGCGCCAGTCGATGGCCCCGAAGCGGGTCGGCTCGTTGCCGAGGAAGATGTTCTCGGTGATCGAGAGCTCGGGGATCAGCGCCAGCTCCTGGTGGATGATGACGATGCCCTGCGACTCGCTCGAGCGGATGTCGCGGAACCGCATCTCGGCACCCTGGTAGACGATGTCGCCCGTGTAGGTGCCGAACGGGTAGACACCCGAGAGGACCTTCATCAGCGTCGACTTGCCGGCGCCGTTCTCGCCGCAGATCGCGTGCACCTCACCGGCGCGGACCTGCATCGACACGTCGTCGAGCGCCTTGACGCCCGGGAACTCCTTCGTGATGGAGCGCATCTCGAGGATGACGGGAGAGTCAACGCCCATGCGGGGCACCCCCGGGGATGTGGCTGCTCGCGAGCTGTTCGCTCTGCGTCACGGCACTGGGCACGTCGTCCTCGACCTTCGACCTCGTCGTCGTCCGCCGGTGATGTGCACCGACGGGCATCCTGTGATTCGTCGCCGCCGTGCCGGGCCGTCCGTCGAGCCTGGCGAAGGGGCCGGACCCGCCGAATGTGACCGTTCACACTGCGACTGGAGCAAAGCTAATCCCGAGAGGGTGTGCTGTCAAATGCCGATGCCGATCCGTTATGGAACACGGGCCGACCGACGCGCGCCGCGCCTCCTGACGGCTCGTCCCGCCGTGCCGTGACGGGCCGTCAAAGGAACCAGGGGCGTGAGGTCGACCCGCGCACCACCAGTTCCGGAGGGATCAAGGTGCGATCGACGACCGTGCCGCCCTCGAGCTCGGCCACGACGAGTTCGACGGCGCGTCGGCCGATCAGGGCGAAGTCCTGACGCACGGTCGTGAGCGGCGGCCACAGGTGCGGCGCGGTCGGCGAGTCGTCGAAGCCGACGACGCTGACCTCGCGGGGCACGTCGACGTCGGCCTCGCGGAAGGCGTGCAGCAGGCCCACGGCCATCAGGTCGTTGGCCGAGAACACGGCGGTGAAGTCGCGGCGGCGCAGCAGTTCCTGCCCGGCCGTGTAGCCGAAGTCGGCGGTCAGGTCGCCGAGGATGGGCGGCTCGATCGACAACTCGGCCTCGCCCATCTCGAAGAGGAAGCCCTGCATCCGCTCGTCGGCCTCGATCCAGTCCTGGGGTCCGGCGACGTGCACGATGTGCCGGTGGCCGAGGTCGATCAGGTGCCGGGTCGCGAGGCGCGCCCCTTCGAACTGGTCGACCGAGAGGCTGTGCGCCCGGGCCCGCTGCGTCGAGTCGAGCGCGACGATGGGGACGTCGAGGTCGAGCTCGTCGATCACGTCGAAGAACTTGCGTTGCGGGGCGATGACGATGATCGCCTCGACCGCCTGGTTGGTGAGCAACTGCAGGCTCGCCCGGACGTCGTCCGACACCGTCGTCGTGCTCGCGATGCTCAGCCGGTAGCCGGCCGTCCGGGCCGCGACCTCGATGGCGTTGACGATCGTCTGCGGACCGAAGTGGACGTTCTGCAGGGTGAGCACGCCGATGGCCTTCGACCGGCTGGTGACCAGCGCCCGCGCGGCCTGGTTCGGGCGGTAGCCGATCTCGTCGATGACGTCGAGCACCTTCTGCCGCGTGCTCGGCCGGATGCTGGGACTGTCGTTGAG
>NZ_JACYNS010000139.1:0-5469 GCF_014839405.1 Frigoribacterium sp. CFBP 13605
CGGCGTCGGCCGGTCGCCACCGGCGCCCGACGTCTCGCCTTCTCGGCGGGCGTCGCCGTCACCGCCGCCATCGCGATCGCCGTCGTCGCCCTGCCCCCGGCCACCCTCACCAGCGCCACGGCCGGCCAGCGCGACGTCAACTCGTCCACCGCGGCGCTCGACCGTACGACCGTGGCCGACGCGACCAGCGCCTCCTCGGACGCCTACCGGTCGTTCAGCGTCCTCGACTGGGCCGGCTTGCTGAGGCAGACGACCGACCTCGCCTTCTACGAGGGCAAGACCGCCGACGTCGTCGGGTTCGTCACGCCGTCCGACACCGACCCCGACGACGTGTTCTACGTGTCGCGCTTCGTGATCACGTGCTGCGCGGTCGACGCCCAGCCCGTCGGCGTGCCCGTCTACCTGCCGGGGTGGCAGGACCAGGTAGCCGCCGACGACTGGGTCGAGGTCACGGGCGGCTTCGACACCAACCGCAGCAGCTCGAGCCAGGACCCCGTCGCCCTCGTGCCCGACGACGTCACCACCGTGGGACAGCCCAGTGACCCGTACCTCTACTGAGGGCGGACGGGGCCGGGGCGCGACGGGAGGGGCTGCCACGCCCGATCCGTTCGCGTCCGACCCCGTGTTCCTCACCGAGCAGGACGCCCGTGAGGCCGGTGCCCGCTGGCGCACGCGATGGGTCGCCGTCGTCACCGTCCTCGCGGTGGTCTGTGCCGCCTTCGTGGGCCTGACCTACTTCCAGGGCCCCAAGGCCGGCGAGACGCAGGTCGACACGACGGCCGTGGTCGAGCGTCCCGGTCAGCAGCTGCGGGTGTTCGCCAACCAGGCGCTCGCGCACGTCGACGCCTCGCAGGTGGTCGTGACGCCCGCGGCCGCCTTCACGGTGCAGACGTCGGGTGACGTGGTCGCCGTGACCTTCACCGGCCGGCTCGCGTACGACACCGACTACCACGTCCGCGTCGACGGGGTCTCGAGCGTCTACCAGCGACAGACCTCGACCCTGGAGGCGCGGTTCAGCACGCCCCCGGCGACGGCGTACCGGCTCGTGCGCGGCACGTCCGGGGCCGACGACCGCATCGAACGGGCCGGGCTCCGGGGCTCGGACAGGACGACCGTCTGGTCCGCGCCGCGCATCCAGGCCTACGAGGTGTTCGACTCGGCCGTCGCGGTCGTGACGGACGACGGGACGCAGAGCAGCCTCAGCCTCGTGTCGCTCGACGGGGCCGCCGTCGAGACCCTGCCCGTGCCCGAGGCCCCCGGCCTGATCACCCGCTTCGCGGCCGACCGTGCCACGACCACGCTGGCGTTCTCGTTCCGTCCGACCGGTTCGGACGTCGAGACGTTGTACACGCTGCCGCTGCAGGGGGAGCGGGCGGTGGCCCCGGTCCTCGGCCTGTCCGGGCAGCCCGTCGAACCCACCGACTGGGCCTTCGTGCCGGGTGAGGACGACGTCGTCGTCCAGGCCGTCGACGACTCGGTGAGCGTCGTCGACCTCTCGGGAGTGGACCCCGTGCGGCCCGTGGGGACGTACTCGCTGTTGCAGGGGGTGTCGCTCGACGGCACCACGCTGATCGCCGCGTCGGCGATCGCCTCCATGGTCGTCGACCTCGCCACGGGGGACGAGCGCCCCCGTGCCCCCGCCCCGGTCGACGGCGTCCTCCCGTTCGCCGGACCGCTGGTGGCCCTCGACCCAGGCCACGTCGTGCAGCAGGTGTCGGTCCCGTCCGACGACGGGCTCACGTACCGGACGCTCGTCGTCGCCGACGACGGTGCCACGTCACGGACGCTCTGGCAGCCCCCGAGCGCATCCGGTGTGATCGAGGGCTTCGACGTCTCCCCGAACGGGCAGTACCTGGCTGTCCAGTCGGTCGGGGACGCGACGACGCCGACCGACTACTCGTACACGATCGACCCCGTGGCCGACGGGGTCACGACCACCATCGTCGAGATCGCCTCGGGCGCGGTCGTGGCCAGCTACGAGGGCTTCGACACGAGTTGGTGACCGCGCGGCTGCGGCCGGGGCGGACGGAACCGGTCAGGCCGTGAGGCCGCGTTTCACCCGCTGGGACACCCGCAGCCCGCTGCGTTCGAGACGGCGGGCGAGGTCGAGGCCGGTCACGGCGACGGCCCCACCGGCGATCAACTCCGCCCGTCGGGACTCGGGCACGTCGTAGTGGTCGTGGTCGAACCCGCGGCGGGGGATGCCGTGACGGGCGGCGAAGGCGTGCAACTCGTCGTACGAGTCGTCGCTCACCAGGTGTGCCCACAACGTGTCGTGGGCCGGCCACACGGCCTCGTCGATCAGGATCACGCCCTGGATGCTAGTCGTCGGTCCGCCTGCCGGTGCGGGGGTCGTGGACGGAGGAGGCGCGGCGCCCGTCGGAGGACGCGTTGACGGCCCCAGCGGCCCCCTGTACGATGGGCGGTTGGTGCGCGCTGGCTCAAGGCCGCGTCGTGCCGGACACCCCAACTCTTAAGGAACAGACATGGTCTACGCAGTCGTGCGCGCCGGTGGTCGGCAGGAGAAGGTCGAGGTCGGCACGATCGTCACCCTCGACCGCCTCAAGGCCGCCGAAGGCGACTCCATCACCCTCCCCGCCGTGCTGCACGTCGACGGTGACACCGTCACCTCCGCCGCCGACGCCCTGGCAGGGATCACCGTGACCGCCGAGGTGCTGAACGACCTGCGCGGCCCGAAGATCGTCATCCAGAACTACAAGAACAAGACCGGTTACAAGCGTCGCATGGGCTTCCGTGCCGACCTGACCCGCGTCAAGATCACCTCGATCAACTGAACCAGGGGCTGAGAACACATGGCACACAAAAAGGGCGCATCGTCCACCCGCAACGGTCGTGACTCGAACGCACAGCGCCTCGGCGTGAAGCGCTTCGGCGGCCAGGTCGTCCTCGCCGGCGAGATCATCGTCCGCCAGCGCGGCACCCACTTCCACCCGGGCGTCAACGTCGGCCGCGGCGGCGACGACACGCTCTTCGCCCTCGCCCCCGGTTCGGTCGAGTTCGGCGCCAAGGGCGGCCGCAAGGTCGTCAACATCGTCGCCTCCGCGACGGCGACGGTCTAGCACCACCACGCGGCGTCGGCACACGACCCGCATCGGCGGCCCCTCGCGGGTCGCACCGTCTGGGGCGAGCATCCTGCTCGCCCCAGACGTGTTTGACCCGGGCAGCTCGCACCGGCACGCACAGACAAAGAGATCAAGCACCTCATGGCCACATTCGTCGACCAAGTGACCCTCCACCTCCGCGCCGGCAACGGCGGCAACGGCTGCGTGTCCGTCAAGCGCGAGAAGTTCAAGCCGCTGGCCGGCCCCGACGGCGGCAACGGCGGTCACGGCGGCGACGTCGTCATCGTCAGCGACAGCGGCGTCACGACGCTGCTCGGGTTCCACCGTGCACCGCACCGCTCGAGCGACAACGGCGGCTTCGGCATGGGCGACCACCGGGCCGGCGCCAACGGCGAGACCCTCGAGCTCGTCGTGCCGGTCGGCACCGTCGTCAAGTCCGCCGACGGCGTCGAATTGATCGACATGGTCGAACCGGGCATGCGCTACGTCGCCGCCGAGGGCGGCATCGGGGGCCTCGGCAACGCGGCCCTCTCGTCGACCAAGCGCAAGGCGCCCGGCTTCGCCCTGCTGGGCACCCCCGGCTGGGCCGGAGACGTCCTGCTCGAACTCAAGGTCGTCGCCGACATCGCCCTCGTGGGCTACCCGTCGGCCGGCAAGTCGAGCCTCGTCGCCGCCCTCTCGGCCGCCAAGCCGAAGATCGCCGACTACCCCTTCACGACGCTGCACCCCAACCTGGGCGTCGTCGAGTCGGGTGACACGCGCTACACGGTCGCCGACGTCCCCGGGCTGATCGAGGGGGCCAGCGAGGGCAAGGGCCTCGGGCTCGAGTTCCTCCGCCACGTCGAGCGCTGCTCGGCCCTGCTGCACGTGCTCGACTGCGCGACGCTCGACCCGGGCCGCGACCCGTTGACCGACCTCGACGTCATCCTCCGCGAGCTCGAGGCGTACCCCGTCCCGGACGGCCAGAAGCCGCTGCTCGACCGCCCGCAGCTGATCGCGCTCAACAAGGTCGACGTGCCCGACGGTCGCGAGCTGGCCGACTTCGTCACGCCCGAGCTCGAGGCCCGCGGCTACCGCGTCTTCGAGATCTCCGCCGTGAGCCACGAGGGCTTGCGCAACCTGTCCTTCGCCCTGGCCGAGGTCGTCGAGGCCAGCCGCGCCGAGATCGCGGCGCGACCCGCGCCTCCTCGCATCGTCATGCGCCCCCGCGCCGTCAACGAGAAGCCCTTCGTCATCAGGGTCGAGGGTGGCACCTACGGCAACGTCTACCGCATCCTGGGCCAGAAGCCCGAGCGGTGGGTCGTGCAGACCGACTTCAACAACGAGGAGGCCGTGGGCTACCTCGCCGACCGGCTCAACGCCATCGGCGTCGAGGACGCCCTGTTCAAGGCGGGTGCACAGGCCGGTTCGACGGTCGTCATCGGCCCCGAGGGCGGCATCGTCTTCGACTGGGAGCCCACCCTCACCTCGACGGCCGAGCTGATGACCAGCGCCCGCGGCACCGACCCGCGCCTGATCCAGAACGACCGCCCGACCCGCAACCAGCGCCGCGAGGAGTACTTCGAGCGCATGGACGCCAAGGCCGAGGCCCGCGCCGAACTCCAGCGTGAACGCGCCGCCGGCCTGTGGACCGACGACGAAGGGTTCCTCGTGAAAGAGGGCGACGACGTCGAAGGCGACGAGCGGGCGTGACCGGGGGCGTCGTCGACCGCGCCGGCCTCGGCACGGCCCGCCGCATCGTGGTCAAGGTCGGCTCGTCGTCGATCAGCGGTGAGAACGCCGGACAGATCGAGCCGCTGGTCGACGCCCTCGCCGCGACCTACGGGCGGGGTGCCCAGGTCGTGCTCGTCTCGTCCGGGGCCATCGCCACGGGCCTGCCGCACCTGCGCGTCGACTCCCGCCCGACCGACCTCGCGACCCAGCAGGCGGCCGCCGCCGTCGGGCAGAACGTCCTGATCTACCGGTACCAGCAGAGCCTGCGCCGCTACGGCATCGTGGCGGGGCAGGTGTTGCTGACCGCCGGGGACATGCAGAACCCGACGCACCGCAGCAACGCCCAGCGCGCCATGGAGCGCCTGCTCGAGCTGCGCATCCTGCCGATCGTCAACGAGAACGACACGGTCGCCACCCACGAGATCCGCTTCGGCGACAACGACCGGCTCGCGGCGCTGGTGTCGCAGCTGGTCGGTGCCGACGCCCTCGTCCTGCTCAGCGACGTCGACGCCCTGTACACCCGCCCGCCGCACGAACCCGGCGCCGTCGCCCTCGTCGACGTGCCCTTCGGCGACGACCTCGCCGGGGTCACCTTCGGCGCGGCCGGTGCGGCCGGCGTCGGCACCGGAGGCGCGGGCACGAAGGTCGCGGCCGCCCGGTTCGCGGCCGAGGC
>NZ_JACYNS010000140.1:0-5455 GCF_014839405.1 Frigoribacterium sp. CFBP 13605
GCTCGCTGCCGGTGTAGGCGAGCGGTCGGCCCGAGCCGCCGGTGCCCGTGCCGCCCGTGCCCTGGCCTCCGGCTGCCGGCACGACGGGAGCCGGCGTGACGATCGGGTCGGGGGTCGGCTCGGGGTCGGGCACGGGGGTCACCACGGGAGGCGCGGCGAGGGTGATGGTCGGGACGGTCCCGTCGGCGGTCGGCGCCGTGAACGACCCGAGGGTCTCGCCGTCGGCCACGACGTCGTAGGTCGTGCCGGGGACGAGGTCGTCGGCCCGGTAGACGCCCGCGGCGTCGGTGGTCGGGGTGGCGACGGGCTCGGGGTCGGTGGCGTCCGCCTCGATCAGCGACAGCTCGAGGTCGGCGGCGGGCGTGCCGTCGGAGTCCACGACGGTGCCCTCGACCGACACGGTCGCGGGGGCCGCGATCTGCACGGGCGGGATCGTCCCGCTCGTCGCGGGTGCGGTGATCGTGACGGCCGAGTCGACGTCCTCGTCGAGGACCACCTCGTACTGTTCGCCAGGGGTGAGGCCGTCGGCCGTGAACGAGCCGCCCGCGCCGGTCTCGACGCTCGCCACCGGCGCGGTCTCGCCGACCGGCACGATGTCGACCGTCGACCCGGTCGCGGGTGCCGATCCGTCGGGGTTCACGATGCTCGTCGTGATCTCGACGGTCGGGTCGAACGTGATCGACGCGCCGGAGGCCGTGGTGACCGGACCGCGGGCGATGCCCGTGACCTCGTCCACCAGGTCGTACTCGGCCGCGGGGTCGAGCCCCTCGAAGGTGACCGAGCCGTCGGCTCCGGTCGTCCCCGACGCCACCGGGTCGATCTGGCCGGGCACGACGATGCTCACCGGACGGTCGGCCACGGGCGTCCCGTCGGCCTCCACGACCGTCACCGTGAGGGGCGCGGTGGCCACCGGGGGCACGGCGCCGGCGAAGGCGAAGTCGAGTCCGGGGGAGTCGTCGCCCGCGATGGTGAAGGGCACGGCAGGCAGATCCGCGGCGTCCTCCGGTGTGGTGACGTCGACCTCGTAGGGCGTGCCCGAGACGAGGCCGGGGACCGACCAGGTGCCGTCGGGGCCGACCGTCGTGGTGGTCCCGACGACCTCACCGGTCGCCGGGTCGACGACCGTCACGATCGCTCCGGGGTAGGCCGCGCCGTCGTTCGTCACCACCCCGCTCGCGGTGAAGGTCTTGGTCACGAACCACGTCTGGTAGACGGGGAACCCGGAACGCTGCTGGTACGTGAAGGTCAGCGTCGACAGCGGCACGGTCGGGCTGAACCAGGCGGCGGCGCCCTCGGTGTCGGACGCGGTGGCGTTGCCGTTCAGCACGCCCGTGGCGGCGTTCCAGGTCGGCACGTCGCGCAGTCCCGCGGCGTCGCACGACGGCGACGGACCGCCGGCCGCGGTGCGGCAGTAGTTGTACGTGCTCCCGAAGCCGAGGGCGTCGGCGGGCACGGCCACACCGTCGGCGCCGGTGGCCGACACCGTCACCTGGTCGGCGTCGACGTCACCGAGCACGAACGACCAGTCGCTCGCGGGGGTGGCGCGATCGAAGGTGTAGGTCGTGACCGAGGCGGCGGCCGCGGTCGGCGAGTCCTGGGCCGGACGGAGGTTGAGGTAGGGGCGACCGCGGCTCGAGTCGTACTCGGCGCCGACCGGCGTGCCCGTGCCCTGCCACGTGCTCGATCCGCTGGGGATCGTCGCCTGGCGCGAGGTCGACGTGAACGTCGCCTGCGGGAAGTCCCCGGGGAGCGTCATCGTGCCCGTGTAGGCACGAGCCGTCCCGTCGACGGTGAAGTCGGCCCAGCCGACCGCTCCCGGTCCGGCGGCGGAGGCGCTGGTCGCGCCCCCGAGGGCCAGCGCGCCGGCCACGACGACCGTCACCCCCGTCGCCGCCCATGCCCTGATGCGCCTGTCGATCATGTCGTCGTCCCTCCGGCCCCACCCCTGATCGCGGGCCACGAGGTCGAGGTTATGTCAGGTGTGGTCGTCGTGTCACACCCGGACCGACCCGAGGCGTCGTCGCGGGCGTCGCCGCGTGCCGGGAACGACGAAGGGGCGCCGCCTCGCGACCGGTCACCCGGTGCGGAGGTCGGCGCCCCTTCGGGGACGTCGTGCGTCAGCGCTTCTTGGCGTTGGAGACGATGTCCTCCGAGTGGCCACCCGTCGCGCCCTTGGCCTTCTTGTCGGCGCGCTTCTCCTTCAAGGAGCGCACGGCAACCTTCGCGGTGCCTTTTTTCGCTGATTTCTCTGCCATGGTGGTGCCTCCGTCGCGGACCGAGATGATCCGGTCCGCCCGAGGCTACGGTGCCGCGGCCCCGGTGTCTGTAGCCGCGGCCATCTTCACGGCTCCTACACTGCCCAGTGGCCCGGTCCGCCTCACGCGAGGAGTCCGTGTCCGACCACCCGCCCGACCCGACGACACCCCGAGACGACAGGCCCCGATGACCCCCGTCCCCACCTCGACCCCGGTCGCCCCGACGCGCAGCGAGCGCCTCGACGAGCTGCCGTTCACCTCGAAGCACCGTCGCCTGTTGGCCGGCTCGGGCATCGGATGGGCCCTGGACGCGCTCGACGTCGGCCTGCTCTCGTTCGTCATCGCCCAACTGATGACCGTGTGGAGCGACCAGGCCGGACAACTGGCCTGGGTCGCGTCGGCCGGGTTCGCGGGCATGGCGATCGGCGCGGCCGTCGGTGGTTCGCTGGCCGACCGCCTGGGCCGCAAGACCGTCTTCGCCCTGACCCTGTTGCTCTACGGCCTCGCCACCGGCCTCTCGGCCCTGTCCTGGTCGGTCGGCGTGCTGCTCGTCCTGCGCTTCGTCGTCGGACTCGGCCTGGGCTCCGAACTGCCGGTCGCGTCGACCCTCGTCAGCGAGTTCTCACCCCGGCGCATCCGGGGCCGGGTGGTCGTCCTGCTCGAGGCGTTCTGGGCCGTCGGCTCGATCGGGGCCGCCCTCGTCGGCTACCTCGTGATCCCGACGAGCGACGACGGCTGGCGCTGGGCCCTGCTGATCGGTGCCGCTCCCGCGCTCTACGCCGTGTTCGTCCGCCTCAGGATGCCCGAGTCGGTGCGCTTCCTCGAGTCGAAGGGGCGTCACGACGAGGCCGAGCGCACCGTCCGCGGCTTCGAGCAGGCGGCCGGCGTCGCCGCCCCGACCGTGGCCGCCGAGGAGGCGCGGGTCGTCGAGAAGCCGGTCCGCGCCTCCGTCGGCCGGCTCTTCGGTGCCGGCATGGCTCGCCGCACGGTCGCGATCTGGGTGGTCTGGTTCATGACCAACTTCTCGTACTACGGCGCCTTCGTCTGGCTGCCGTCGTTGCTCGTCGCGGCCGGGTTCCCGCTCGTGCGCTCGTTCGGGTACGTGCTGATCATCACCCTGGCGCAGCTGCCGGGCTACGCGGCCTCGGCCTGGTTGATCGAGAAGTGGGGGCGTCGCGGGACGCTCGCGACCTTCCTGCTCGGGTCGGCCGTCGCGGCCGTCTTCTTCGGCTTCGGGGCGGTCAGCGGCAGCGTCGCGCAGATCCTGGTCGCGGGCATGGCCCTGTCGTTCTTCAACCTCGGCGCGTGGGGGGCGCTCTACGCCGTGACGCCCGAGCTCTACCCGACCCCGCTGCGGGGC
Source organism: Frigoribacterium sp. CFBP 13605 (assembly GCF_014839405.1). NCBI lineage: Bacteria > Bacillati > Actinomycetota > Actinomycetes > Micrococcales > Microbacteriaceae > Frigoribacterium > Frigoribacterium sp. CFBP 13605. The sequence continues at coordinate 3,616 of NZ_JACYNS010000140.1, forward strand.
ACGGGCGCGGGGTGGGCCGCGGGCGTCGGGCGCATCGCCTCGATCGCCGCGCCGCTGTCGGTGCCTCCGCTGATCGCCCTCGGGGGGCCGCCCACCCTGTTCGTCGTCTTCGGCGCGGTCTTCGTCGTGGGGGCCGTCGCCGCCACGACGCTGCCCGAGCTCCGCGGCACGCGGCTCGCCGAGTGAGCGCGCGTCGTCATCCGTCGCGTCGTCGCCTCACGCCGCGCCGGCTGCTCGGAGTCCTCGTGGTGCTCGTGGCGGGGGCCGTCCTCGTGGCCTTCCCGCGCCTCCTCGGCGACGGGTCGGCGGGTGGCGGCCCGGGAGGCGCGGGTGCGGTCCCCGTGCCCACGAGCGTCCCGGCCGCGGCGGTCGAGGCCGTGGTCGACCGGGTCGTCGACGGGGACACCGTCGTCGTCCTGGTGGCGGGGGAGCGCGAGCGCATCCGCCTGATCGGCGTGGACACCCCCGAGACCGTGAAGCCCGATGCGCCGGTCGACTGCTTCGGACCAGAGGCGAGCACCTTCACGACGGCCGCCCTGCCCGAGGGGGCCACGGTCTGGCTCGAGGACGACGCCTCGCAGGGTGACGCCGACCGCTACGACCGGCTGCTCCGCTACGTCTGGTCGCCGGACGGCACGATGCTCAACGAGCGGCTCGTCGCCGAGGGCTACGGGCGCGAGGACACCTACGACGACGCGTACCGCTACCGCGACCGGTTCGTCGCGGCCGAGGCGTCGGCCGAGGCGTCGCGGGTCGGGCTCTGGGGCGCCTGCGGCTGAACCGACGGACGCCGGCTCGGCCACCAGAACGCGTCACCGGTGAGGAACACGAGCGCGGGCACCAGCACGGTGCGCACGACCAGGGTGTCGAGCAGCACGCCGAGGCAGACGATCACGCCGACCTGGGTCAGGGCGACGACCGGTAGCACGCCGAGGACGGCGAACACGGCCGCCAGCAGGATGCCCGCACTCGTGATGACGGCGCCGGTCGAGGCCAGGGCCCGCACCATGCCCTCGCGGGTGCCGTGCACGAGGCCCTCCTCGCGGGCCCGGGTGGTGAGGAAGATGTTGTAGTCCACCCCGAGGGCGACGAGGAACAGGAACGCGTACAGCGTCACCGCCGTGTCGAGGGCGGGGAACCCCAGCACGTTCTGGAACAGCCAGGTCGAGGCCCCGAGGCTCGCGAAGAACGTGGCGAGCACCGAGGCGATGAGCAGGACGGGGGCCACGAGCGAGCGCAGCAACAGGGCCAGGACGGCGAACACGATCGCCAGGATGATCGGCGCGATCAGGTCGATGTCGGCCTGCGCCGCCACCTTCGTGTCGTAGGCGGTGGCGTCGCTGCCCCCGACGAGCGCGTCGGCGAGGCCGCCGCCGGCGTCGGCGTACCCGGCACGCAGACGCTCGACGGTGGCGAACGCGGCGTCGCTCTCGGGTTCGGCGGACAGCTGCAGGTCGACGCGCGTCAGTCCGCCCTCGGTCTCGCCGGTCGTGGCCGTGTCGACGCCGTCCGTGCCCGACGCGAGCGCGGTGGCCTCGTCGGCGACCGTCGAGGGGACGATCACGGTGGTGCGGCTGGTCAGCCCCGCCGAGAACGAGTCGTCGATCACCTGTTGCGCGGTGACCGAATCGGGGTCGCCGAGCAGCTGGTCGGTCTGCGAGAGGCCGACGGCGTAGCCGCTCAGGCCGAGGCAGAGGACGCCGATGCCCGCGACGGACGCCACGGCCACGACGGCCGGACGGCGTCGGACGCCGCGCCCGAGACGATCCCAGAAGCCGCGTCGCTGTGCCGCGTGGTGCGCCGCGCCTCCTGCGGCGGCGTCGGCCGTCCGCGCCGCGTC
>NZ_JACYNS010000141.1:0-5203 GCF_014839405.1 Frigoribacterium sp. CFBP 13605
GCGGCCCGCGACCCGCGCGCCGTCGGGCGCGACCCGCGTCGGGTGGCGACCCGCGCCTCCAGGAGGCTGCCCCGCGTCGCGCGCACGCCGCCGGGTGACGGGCACCGCGCCAGGAGGTGGTCAAGGCGCCAGGACGTGGTCACAGCGCCAGGCTTTCCCGTGGTGCGGTGTCCACCTCCTGGCGTGGTGGCTGGTGGGCTGGTCGCGCCACACCCCATCCCGCCATGAAGTAAACAGTCCGCCACACAAAGACGTGGCGGACTGTTTACATCGTGGCGGCGTGCCCGGCTGGCGGGACGGCCGAGGAGGCGCGGCGCGGCCTGCTCGCGCCGGCGCGGCTGACCGCCCGGGCTCAGCGCTGCAGCGTCGCGCTGGGGTACTCGCCGAAGCGTCCGACGTACGACGCCGTGAAGCGGCTCAGATGGGTGAAGCCCCAGCGCTGGGCGACGGCGCCGACGGTGGCCTCGCCAGGGGCGAGCTCGATCAACTCGGCCCGCACGTGGTCGAGGCGGATGGTGCGCAGGTACTCGGTGGGCGTCACGCCGAGCTGTCGGCTGAAGGCCTGCTGCAGCCCTCGCGGCGTCAGGTGCACGGACTCGGCCAGCTGGGTCATGTTGACCGGCAGGTGCGAGTGCGTGTGCAGGTACTCGACCGCCTCGCGCAGCCGGGCGTTGCGCGGCACGAGCAGGGCGGGCGGCAGGTCGATCGACCGGTGCGAGAACGTGTCGAGCAGGGCGAACGCCGACTCGCGCTTGAGCTCGGAGCGCAGCAGCTCGGTGGACTCGCCGCCGAGGATGGTCTTCGCGGCGTTGGTGATGGTGGACTGCCAACGACGCAGGTTCGCCAGGTCGGGCACGGCCGTGTGGTCGAACTGCAACGGCCCGGCGAGGGCCCCTTCGTGCTCGGCGGCCATGCGCTCGAGGTAGGCGGCGTCGAAGTGCACCAGGTTCTGGCGGTACTCGCGCACCTCGAACTCGAAGGCCTTGCCGGTCGGGAACATCAGCGGACGGCCGATCTCGAACGCGGCCTCTTCGGCGCCCACGTCGACCCGGCCCTCGCCCGCGGTGATCCAGGCGACGACGTACTCGCGCTCGGGCTGGATGGCCCCGCGGATGTCCCCGAGGAACATCGCCGACCGCAGGGTCATGTCCTCGTCGCCCGCCGTCGTGTAGCGGTAGGCGAACGTCTCTTGCCGGGTGTCGGTGCGGAACCCGGCGCCGTTGTAGGTGTCCTCGAACAGGGCGCGCGCCTGGTCCATGTCGCGGCCGCCCATCTCGGAACGCACCGGGGGCAGGGTCTGTTCGGGTTCCATCACAGTGATCCTGCCATGACCGGGCCCCTGAAAGAACGTCCTGACCGGGCCGAAGCCCCGAAGCGGGGGCGGAGGTGCGCGGGGCTCACGCGCCGGCGGGGCTCGTCGCCGGGCCGAAGGCCTTCGTGAACGCCGCCTTGAGCACGGCCTTGAAGCCCGTCGGCAGCCGCGTGCGGTGCAGCACGTCGGCCTCGACGACCAGCGCGAAGAACGTCTCGCCCTCGACCAGCCACCAGGCCCGCACCGTCTCGGTCGAGAACACGGCCTCGCCGTCGGGCTCGTCGGGGCTCTCGACGATGACGCGGTCCTCGTAGAGGGCCACCGCACCGTGTTCGCCGTTCATGGACGCCGAGCACTCGAAGACCAGGTCGGGGTCGAGCGGGGGCGCGAAGTCGCCGAAGAAGAGGTCGGCCGCCGCCGTGCGGGTCGCGTCGCCGATCTCGCCGAAGTCGCTGGCGACGTTGAAGTCGCCGAACGCCGCGTCGGAGGCGCCGGGAGCGTCGACCTCGGGGGCGCGGCGCGACATGTCGCTCTCTGCGTCCACTGGTTTCTCGACTCTCGTCCCGATCCGGTGCGTACCTTCTCACCGCCGTGCATCTTCTGCACCGGTCCCATTAGAGCGCCTAGCTACTGTGAGTCGCATCCGGGGGCGACCACAGTTCGGTTTGTGGCCATGTCGAGCGGAACCGCAGGAGGCGCGGCCGGCGACGGTCAGGAGGCGCGGCGGACGACGGTCAGGAGGCGCGCGTGATGCGGTCCACGGCCTCGCGGGTCAGCGCACGACTCGGCGGGGACGGGTCGAGGGCGCGGTGGATCGAGAGCCCCTCGATCAGGGCGTCGACCTGGCGGGCCGTGTCCGGGTCGAAGTGGCGCTCGAGCTCGACCCGGCTGCGGCGCATCCACTCGCGGGTGATCTCGCGGAACCTCGGCTCCCGCGCGGCCAGCGTGTAGAGCTCGTAGCTGAGCACCTGGTCGCGGACCGCGGCAGGGCCGGTCAGGTCGTCGTGGACCAACGCGACCACCGCCTCCTTGGCGTCGTCGCGAGTGGTCGCGGCACCGAGCCGGCGCTCGAACCGCACGATGATCGTCTCGGCGAAGCGGGAGAACGCCTCGTACAGCAATTCGTCCATGCCGTCGAAGTGGTACGTCATCGAGCCCAGGGGCACGTCGGCGCGCGCTGCGATCTTGCGGTGCGAGGCGCCGGCGACGCCGACCTCGGCCACGACGTCGAGCGCCACGTCGATGAGGCGGTCACGACGGTCGGGCTCGGTACGTCGCACGGCGCCCACGATCAGATGCTCCTCAGCACGCGGGCCGGATTGCCGACCGCGACCACGTTCGCCGGGACGTCCTTCGTCACCACCGCCCCGGCGCCGATCACGCTGTTCTCGCCGATCGTCACCCCGGGCAGCACGATCGCGCCGCCGCCGAGCCAGACGTTGTCGCCGATCGTGATCGGCTTCGCGGCCTCGAGCTTGTCGCGACGCGGCTGCGGCTCGACCGGGTGCGTCGGGGTCAGCAGCTGGACGTTCGGGCCGATCTGGCAGTCGGCCCCGATCGTGATCGGGGCCACGTCGAGCGCCGTCAGGCCGTAGTTGACGAACGTGCCGGCCCCGATGGTGATGGAGCTGCCGTAGTCGACGTACACCGGCGGCCGGACGTGGGCCGTCTCGTGCAGGCTGCCGAACAGCTCGCGCGCGACGGCCTGCGCGGCGTCGACGTCGTCGGCGAAGACCGCGGCGAAGCGCGCCTGCAAGGTGATCGCCCGCTGCTGCTGCGCCGCGATCTCGGGGTCGTCCGCGATGTAGAGGTCGCCCGCGAGCATCCGCTCGTGGTTCGTGCGCGGGTCGCCGGCGAAGTGGTCGGTGGTGGTCATGCACGACACCCTAGACGACGAGCGTACGAACGTACACACTGGACGCATGACCAACCGACCACCGTTCAGCCCCGAGCTCGCCCGACGCCGGGCGGCGGTGTTCGTCTTCATGGCGGTCGTCGGCGTCTCGCTCGCCTCGTGGGTCGTGCGGACCCCGGCCATCCGCGACCTGCTGCAGGCGTCGACGGGCGAGATGGGCCTCGTCATCTTCGGCCTGTCGATCGGGTCGATGGGCGGCATCCTGTCGTCCGCCCCGATCGTCCGGCGGCACGGAGCCCACCGCGCCGTGGCGATCGGCGGCAGCGCGTTGGTCGCCGGCGTGGCCCTGGTCGGCGTGGCCGCCTCACTCTCGATCACCCCCGGCGTCTTCGTCGGCCTCGCCCTGGTCGGGGCGGGGGTCGGCCTGGCCGAGATCGCCGTCAACATCGAGGGCGCCGCGATCGAGACCGCCTCCGGCCGCTCGGTGCTGCCCGTGCTGCACGGCTGCTTCAGCCTCGGCACGGTCGCGGGGGCCGGCCTCGGCATCCTGTTGACGGCGACGCACGTCCCCGTCCAGTGGCACCTGCTCGGGGTCGCGCTCGCGGGCGGCGCCGCACTGGCCTGGGCGGTGCCGATCGTGCCGCGCTCGACCGGACGCTCCGACGAGCGGGCCGAGCGCGCCTCCGGGGTGCGGGCCCGGCTCGCCGGGTCGCTCGCGGTCTGGCGCGACCGCCGCCTCGTGCTGCTCGGCCTGATCGTGCTCGCGCTCGCCCTGGCCGAGGGGTCGGCCAACGACTGGCTGCCGCTGCTCTTCGTCGACGGGCACGGGGTCTCGGCGACCGCCGGCACGGTCGTCTTCACGGCGTTCGCGGCGGCGATGACCGTCGGCCGCTTCCTCGGCGAACCGCTGCTCGCCCACTTCGGTCACGCCACCGTGCTGCGCGCCAGCGCACTGGTCTCGGCGGTCGGCATCGCCCTCGTCGTGTTCTCGGACTCGGTCGTCGTCGCGGGCGTCGCCGTCGTGCTCTGGGGACTGGGTGCCGCCCTGGGCTTCCCGGTGACCGTCTCGGCCGCGGCCGACGGCGACGACCCGACGACGGCGGTCGGAGCCGTCGCGACGATGGCCTACGTGGCGTTCCTGGTCGGGCCGCCGCTGCTCGGCTTCGTCGGCGAGCACGTGGGCCTGCGCAGCGCGATGATCGTCGTGCTGGTGGTGGTCGCGGGCGCCTCGCTGATCACCTCGGCGGCGCGTCCCCGCGAGCGGTCCGCCGCCGCCCGGCCTTAGTGTACGTTCGTACACCATGACGTCACCGACGACCTCTCCCGCGGCGCCGGCCCGCACCGTGCCGACGTGCGAGGACCGCCGAGCCCGACTCGGCGTCGCCCTGCTCTTCTTCACCAACGGCGCCCTGATCGCGAACCTCCTCCCGCGCTACCCCGCCATCAAGGACGGCCTCGAGCTGTCCAACGCCGACTTCGGCCTGGCGGTCGCGGCGATGCCGGTCGGCGCGCTCGTCGCGGGGCTCGGCGCCGGATGGCTGATCCGCCGCCTCCGGTCGTCACGGGTGGCCGTGGTCGGCACGGTCGTCACCGGGGTCGCCGTCCTGCTGGCCGGCATCGCCCCGGTCGGTGGGCTGCTCGCCGCGGGCTTCCTGCTCGCCGGTGCCCTCGACGCCATCGTGGACGTCTCGCAGAACTCGCACGGACTGCGCGTGCAGTACCGCTACCGCCGGTCGATCCTCAACTCGTTCCACGCCGTGTGGAGCATCGGGGCCGTCCTCGGCGGGCTGATGGGCGGGGCGGCGGCGGGACTCGGCATCCCGATCGTCTGGCACCTCGGGGCCTCGGCGCTGATCTTCGCCGTCGTGGCACTCGTCGCGTACCCGCTGCTGCTCGCCGGGCCCGAACCGGCCGAGGGGGCGGCCGAGGGCCCGTCCGAGACGGCCGACGCGGCGGTCCTGCCCGGCGACGACGTGACCGCGGGTGCCGGGGCGGCGGCCGCACCCGTGGCGACGGACGCCCCCGACGGCGGAGCG
>NZ_JACYNS010000142.1:0-5190 GCF_014839405.1 Frigoribacterium sp. CFBP 13605
CCGGCCCTCGACGCCCTCCGCACCCGCGCCCGCCCCGTCCGCCGGCGGCGGTTCGTCCGGCGGTGGCGGTGCCTCGAGCGGCTCGGGCTGGGTGCGCCCCAGCGCCGGGTACATGTCGAGCGGCTACGGCATGCGCGTGAACCCCGTGACCGGCGTGTACCGCATGCACGACGGCATCGACCTGGCCCCCGGCTGCAACAGCCCGATCTACGCGGCGACCTCCGGGACGGTCACCTTCGCGGGCCTGACCGGCGGCTACGGCAACTACATCCAGGTCAGCCACGGCGGCGGCGTCTCGACCGCGTACGGCCACATCGTCAACGGGGGCATCAAGGTGTCCCGCGGGCAGAGCGTCGTCGCGGGCCAGTTGATCGCGCTCGTCGGTTCGACCGGCAACTCGACCGGCTGCCACCTCCACTTCGAGACCCGCGTCGGCGGCGCCTCGACCAACCCCGTGCCGTTCATGGCCGCGCGGGGCGTGCGACTCTAGGCACCCCACGAGGGGGCAGAATCGTCTGGTGACGAACGCCGCTCCCTCCGCCCTGCCCCCGCTGCATCTCGAACGCGTCGCCTTCGACGATCCCCGTGCCGTCGCCCTGCGCGACGCCATGGACGCCGAGATGACCGTCCGCTACCACCGCGACGTCGTCGAACCCGTCGACGTCGTCGAGGCCCGGAACGCCGCCCTCACGGTGCACCCGTCGAACGTGCTGGCCACCGTGCTGGTGGTCGTCGACGACGGTGCCGACGGCGGCACGCCCGTCGGCCACGCCCTCGTGCAGAGCCGGGACGGCGAATGGGAGGTCAAGCGGGTGATCGTCGCGGACGGTCAGCGTGGCCGCGGCATCGGCCGGCTGCTGATGGCCGAGCTCGAGGCGGTCGCCCGAGAGGGCGGTGCCCGCCGACTGATCCTGCAGACCGGGGACCGTCAGCCCGACGCCGTCGCCCTCTACGAGAAGATCGGCTTCACCCGCATCCCGACCTACGAGCCCTACGTCACGACCATCCCGCAGTCGATCTGCTTCGAGAAGCCGATCGCCTGACGTCCGGCGGCCGACGCCCCCCGAGGAGGCGCGGGTCGACACGACGACGGAGGCGCGCCCCGGTCGCGTGACCGGGGCGCGCCTCCTGCGTTCCATGGGCGGGCGCGTCCGTGCGGGCCTTCCGTCCGAGGCCGCCCGTCGCCGGCGGAGCCGCCCGAGGTCGCGGACTAGAGGCCGGCGGTCGAGCGGATCCAGGTCGCGCTCTGCGACAGCACGGCGTAGTTCGAGCCGGCGCGGGTGTTCGCGCCCGGGTCGGCCTCGTCGCCGGTCGAGCAGACGGCCACGATCTGGCCGCCCACGATCAGGGGGCCACCCGAGTCGCCGTGGTTCGCCGCGCCGGTGGTGCCGGTCAGGTGCTGTGCGGCCCCGCCGTAGGCGTCGGTGCTGCGGCCGGTCAGGCCCACCGTCGCCTGGTACAGGCCGTCGGACTGCACCGAGTTCGCGCGCAGGCCGTAGCCCATGATCGTGCCGCTGCCCGACGACGTCGCCTGGAACCCGAGGTTCAGCGTCGGGTAGCTGCCGAGCGCCTTCGACTGGCCGAGGTGCACGAGCGCGATGTCGCCCGCGGGGGCGGCGGCGACGCGGTCGACGGCGATCGCGGTGCCCGGGTTCGTCGTGCTGTTCGAGTGGTACACCTGCATCGAGGTGACGCCGTCGATGCAGTGGCGGGCGGTCAGCACCCAGCTGGCGTTGATCTGCTCGCCGGTGCAGGCGTAGCTCGCGGTGCCGCCGGACCGGAAGACCAGCTGCACGGCCCACGGCGTCGTGGGAGCCTTCTCGCCGCCGACGACGTCCGTCGACCGGATGGTGTCGACGGGCCCGGCGGCGACGGCCGAGGTCGAGACCCCGAGCGATCCGACGACGAGGGCTGCGGCGGTGAGGGCAGCGGCGACGGAGGTCTTCATGTGGTTCCCCTTGGTTCGTGGGCTGCGTGTCGGGTGGTGCCTGCCGGGCGGTCCGGTGATCGACCGACCGGGTGGATCGGACACGTGCCGCCTGGGTCGAGCTTTCGCCTGGCCCTCGTTCGGGTGCAAGTCGGCACTCTGGCCGACTTGACGGCGGGTGTTGCGCGTGGCAACAGCGCCGGTGCTCGCGAGGGGTGGGGGCGGACGGGTAGCGTGTGCGGGTGATCACGCGACGAGACGCCGCCCTGCGACTGGACATCCCGCTCGAGATGGCCAAGCGCCACGGCCTGCCGCCGAAGATGACGGTCGACGAACTCGTCGCGATCGAGCGGACGCCGCCGGCCTGGCTGGTGCAGTCCCGGGCGAACCGCACGGGCAAGCCGGTCTGGGTCGAACTGGAGTGCGTCGTCTGCGGCTACCACGAGGCGGCTCGCCCCAAGAAGTGGTGGCCCGAGTACACCTACCTCAGCTGCGACGACCACGGTGCGGACGAGTTGCCCGAGCCCGAGCCGGGCGTCGTGCGCGCCGAGGTCGACGGCGTCGGCACCCGCTTCGTCGCCATCGTCGACGTCGCCCCCTGACCCGACTGCCTGCCCGGGAGGCGCGCGCCGCGTCGGTCAGACCGTGTACTGCACCGAGACGGGCGGCTCGAGCCCGGCGAGCAGGTGCACGTACGCCTGGCGGGCGTCCTCGACGAGCAGTTGCCGCTGGATGTGTTGGTCGTGCCAGTCGACCAGGTCGTCGGGCGTGACGTCGTCGACGTCGTCGGCCACGAGGTAGGTGAACGCGTAGGCGCTGCCGCCGTCGTCGAGGGTGCGACGGTAACCGAGGGTCTGGCGGCTCAGGGTGTCGACGAAGACCTCCCAGCCGGGGTCGCTCGCGTCCGGCAGGGTGACGTCGACCACGGGGTGGGCGGCGCCGACGGCGGGGGAGGCGAGTCTCGTCCCGAGGGTGGCCGTCCGCATCGTCGTGGCGGCGGGCCCGGCCGCCGCGAGGTCGACCGGGTCGGAGTCGTCGGGCACCGAACGGCCCCTGACCGGGCCCGAGTCAGGCGAACCCGCGGCCGCAGGGGCCGCCGCCCGGGCCGCAGCGGAGGCGCCGGCCAGCGACGCCTCGGGAGAGCTCGTGTCGACGCCTCGGACCACGTCGTGGTCGACCCGGGCGACGGCACGCGCGAGGGCGCCGTCGAACAGCTGCAACCGTCGCGCCGTCGCCCGCAACCAGGCCTCGAGGGCGTCTCGTTCGTCGGACGAGAAGGGCTCGGGCTCGAAGGAGTGCACGGCGAAGGACGCCGCCTCGACCGACCACTCCCACGCGAGCACGACGCGGAGGAGTGCCGACCGTCGGGGCATCAGGGCGAGCGTCCCCTGGCGCAGCCCGGGTGAGAAGTGCAGTTCGGGTTCGTCGAGCAGGTGCCGGACGCCGGAGGCCGCACCGGTCGAGGTGGTCGGCACCAGGAAGTCCACCCGGACCTCTCGCCAGGGTGTGGCCCGCACGGGTGGGGCGTCCTCGTCACGCAGGACCGTCAGGCTGCGCGGCATCTCGGGCGGCAGGGGTGACGGGGCGTCTGTGGGGTCGACGGGATCTCGGTCGTTCGGTGCCATGGCCCGAGAATGCTGGCACGGCCCGATGCGAGCCGCCTGGACGAGCCGGGGTCGCGTCGCCTGGCGGTCAGAACGACAGCTGGTCGACCGACGTGAGCGGCACCCACCCCGCGCGGATGCCGTCCGGCGGCTCGATCGTGGGCACGGGCCGGAGCGTGTCGGCCTCGGCGAGTTGGGCGAGGTCGAAACCGGTCATCTCGGCGATGTCACGGACGGGCACCTGGTAGGTGCGGTACGGCCCGAGGGGCGGCGGGTCGCCCTGCTCGTGCGCGCGGGCGAAGGCCGCCTCGAGGTCGACGCCGTCGAGTTCGGGGGACTGGTCGAGCAGGTACGCCGCGCTGCGCAACGAACCGCCGTCGGAGGTCGTCCAGGCCGCGACCTTGAAGAACCGACGGGGCAGGCGGATGCCGCGGTAGGGCGCGTCGTCGTCGAGCAGCACGGGCGCCGTGAAGACCGTCAGCCGCTGCCGATGCGTGGAGGCGTACTGCAGCACCTGGTCCTCGAGGCCGAGCCACAGTTCTTTCGACTGGTTGAACTCGGCGGCCTGGGGCGCGGCGTTGGTGAAGCTGAAGGTATCCACGTTCGCCGCGGCCGCGACGGCCCGCTCGCCCCAGACCGGGTCGCGCCGACGCACGAGGTGCCCCCGGTCGAGGTCGTTCGAGGCGTACACCTCGGGACCCGTCTGTTCGTCGTCGGGCACGCGCTCGTCGAGGTGCCAGTCGTCGCCCCGGCCGAGGTCGACCAGCGACGACCCGTCGATGTTGACGGCCGTCAGGGCGGCCAACCGCCGGACGGGGTCGAGCAGCACCGTGAAGTGGACGTAGGGCAGCTCGCGGACGGTGGCGTGGACGGCCGGCAGGGGCACGTCGACCGTGAGGAACGACGGGTCGTACCCGGCGCGCCCGAGGTCGGCGGTGCTCGCGGTGGTGCGGTCGTCTGCGGTGCTCATGCGCGCCTCCGGCGGGGTCGTCGTGCTCGTGGGCCCATCATGCCCACGACCCCGGACATCGGTCCGGCCGCCACCGGAGGACGGCCCACTGGAGGAGGGCCGGCCGGGGCTCGGTCGGCCGAGCCTCGGTCGGCCGGGGCTCAGTCGGCCAGGATCGTGTAGAGCGCGCGGCGTGCCTCGTCGAGCTTGGCGGTGGCGGCGGCCCGCTGGGCGTCGCTGCCGTCGTGGTGGAACTGCTTGACGACGCCCATGAGCTTCATGAGGCTGGTCTGGAACTCGCGGTCGGTGTCGCTCGCGTCGTCCGCCGTGGCGGCCCAGGCCTTCTCGATCTCGTCGGCGTGTTCGGCCACGTAGGCTCGGCCCGCGTCGGTCAGCGTGAAGACGCTCTTGGTCGCGGCCTCGTCGGACGAGATGAGCTCTTCGTCGACGAGTTGCTGCAGCGTGGGGTAGACCGAGCCGGGGCTGGGCTTCCACGTGCCGTCGGTGCGCTCGGCGATCGCCTTGATCAGGCCGTAGCCGTTCGACGGGGCGTCGGACAGCAGCGAGAGGATCGCGAGGCGCACGTCGCCGCGTCGTGCCCGGCCGCGTCCTCCGCGGCCCGGTCCGAAGCCGCCGGGACCGAAGCCCGGGCCGCCGGGGCCGAAACCGGGGCCGAAGCCGCCGAAGCCCGGACCGGGGCGGAACCCGCG
>NZ_JACYNS010000143.1:0-5157 GCF_014839405.1 Frigoribacterium sp. CFBP 13605
CAGGTCGGCGGCCCGGCATCGGCCGGACCGCAGGCCGCGGGCGGCTGGCCGAGGCGACTGCGCGCGAGCGCGACGTCCCTGACCAGCAGCCTCAGCGCCTCCTCGGCCTTGAGCATCGGGCTCGGCCTGATCGCGCTGCACGTCCTGCTGGCGCTGCTCGCCCCGGTGCTGACCGGCCACGACCCGGTCGCCACCGACTCGGGAGCCGCCCTGACCGGCACGAGCTGGGTGCACTGGCTCGGCACCGACCAGTACGGCCGCGACATCCTGTCGCGCACGCTGAACGGCGGCCGGTACGCGCTCGTCGTCACCTTCCTCGCCACGACGATCGCGGTCGGCATCGGCACCGTGCTCGGTTGCGTCACCGCCTACGCCGACAACTGGTTCGACGAGGTCGTCATGCGCATCGTCGACGCGCTGCTCAGCGTGCCGTCGATCCTGGCGCTGCTCGTCGTCGTGACCGTGTTCGACTCGGGCCTCTGGGTGATCGTGCTCGCCGTCACCGTGATCTACGCGCCGGCCGTGACCCGCGTCGTCCGCGGTGCCGCCCGCACCGTGATCACGCAGGACTACGTGACCGCCGCCCGCGCCCGCGGCGAGAAGCCGCTGAGCATCGTGTTCCGCGAGATCGTGCCCAACGTCACCGACGTGGTGCTCGTCGAGTACGCGATGCGCGCCTCCTGGATCGTGTTGCTCATCTCGACCCTGTCGTTCCTCGGGTTCGGTGCCAACCCGCCGACGCCCGACTGGGGCCTCATGGTGCAGGAGAACCGCACCGCCCTCACCGTCGTCCCGTGGGGCACGCTCGCCCCCGTCGTCGCCCTCGCCACGCTCGTCATCGGGCTCAACCTCAGCGCGGACGGGCTCAGCAAGTCGCTGGGCGTCGACCGTGCACAGAAGGGGGCGGTCTCGTGAACGAGCCCCTCACCACCGCCGGTACCACCGCAGGAGGCGCGGGTCGCCCCGTCGACGTCGCCCCCGATCCCGTCGTCCGCGTCGACGACCTCTCCATCTCGTACGCCGCCGGTCGGCGCGAGGTGCCGGTCGTGCGGGGCGTGAGCTTCGACGTCGCCGCCGGACGCGCGCTCGGCCTGGTCGGCGAGAGCGGCAGCGGCAAGTCCACCGTCGCCCGCACCCTGCTCGCGCACCTGCGGCGCGGGTCGCGGGTCGTGTCGGGCAGCGTCCGCGTCGCCGGGGACGACGTCTTCGCCCTCGACGAGCGGGCGCGCCGGGCCCTGCGCGGTGGCACGGCGGCCCTGGTCGCCCAGAACGCCGGCCAGGCGCTCACCCCGTCGATGCGCGTCGGACGCCAGCTGCGCGAGGCGCTCGAGAGCCACGGCCTGCCCGGAGGCGACGACCGCGTGCTCGAACTCGTGCGCCACGTGCGTCTGCCCGACCCCGAGACGATCGTGCGGCGCTACCCCCACCAGCTGTCGGGTGGGCAGCAGCAGCGCGTCGCGATCGCCATGGCCATCGCGGCCCGGCCGAAGCTGCTCGTGCTCGACGAACCGACCACCGCACTGGACGTCGTCACGCAATCGGCCGTGCTCGAGCTGATCCGCGACCTGGCGGTCGAACTCGGCATGGCGATCGTGCTGGTCAGCCACGACCTCGGCGTCGTGTCGACCATGGCCGACGAGATCGCCGTCATGCGCGAGGGCCGGGTCGTCGAGCACGCGCCGACCGCGTCGCTCTTCGCGGACCCGCAGCACGAGTACACCCGCGAGCTGCTCGCGAGCATCCCGCGCGTGCACGCCGATGCCAGCGCACCGCGTTCCGTGCACGACACCGCGACCAGTCGGGGTGTGCAGCACGAAACGCGGCGCGAAGCGGACGACGCACCCGCAGGAGGCGCGGCGCAGGAACCGGGGACGGCACCCGGCACCGCGCTCGGCGAGGTGGTGACCGACGTCACCGCACCGCGTTCCGTGCACGGCACCGCGACTAGTCGGGGTGTGCAGCACGAAACGCGGCGCGACGATCCCGCGGCACCCGCCGCACCCGCCACGGGGCCGGTCGTCACGGCGAGTGACCTCGTCGTCCGGTACGGGCGCGGCCTGCCCGCCGCGGTCGACGGCGTCTCGTTCTCCATCGGCCGCCGCGAGACCCTCGCTGTCGTGGGGGAGTCCGGCAGCGGCAAGTCGACCCTCGCCACGGCGCTCGCCGGGCTGATCCCCGCCGAGTCGGGCCGGTTCGCCTTCCACGGAGCCGACGGGGTCGAGAGCGACCTCACCCGGCCCGTCGCCGGGCGCACGGCGACGCTGCGTCGGTCGATCCAGCTGATCTTCCAGAACGCCGACACCTCGCTCAACCCCCGCCGCACCGTCGGTGCCGCGATCGCCCGACCGCTGAAGCTCTTCACGGGCGAGTCCAGCCCCGAACGCGTCGCCGAGCTGCTCGTCGAGGTCGGCCTGCCGCCCGAGTTCGCCTCGCGCCTGCCCGCCCAGCTCTCGGGCGGCCAGCGCCAGCGCGTCGGCATCGCCCGGGCGCTCGCCGCCGGCCCCGAGCTGATCATCGCCGACGAGATCACGACGGCGCTCGACGTCCGCGTGCAGGCCGGGGTGCTCGACCTGCTCGCGGGGCTCCGCGACGAGAAGGGGCTCAGCTGCCTCTTCATCAGCCACGACCTCGCGGTCGTCCGCGGCGTCGCCGACCGGGTCGCCGTCATGACCGGCGGCCGCATCGTCGAGGTGGGCCCGACCGAACGCGTCTTCCAGGGGCCGAACCACCCGTACACGCGCACCCTGCTCGACGCGACGCTCGACCCGGGCACGACCGAGCTGCCCGACGTCGGCGACGCACGGCCCCGCTGGCGGGACGCCGACGGCTGGGACGACCACGGCGGCGGACACCACGTGAAGCGCTGGGAGGCGATGTGAGCACGAGCGGCCGACCCGACCCGGGCCCCCGACGCGACGAGCGGGGGGACGGCGCACGCGACCCGCGCCTCCTCGGCGACCCGCGCCTCCTGCAGGAGCCCGCGTGGGCCGGGGGAGTCCGCACCCTCGGAGCCCCGCGCGCCGACCTCGCCGACGCCCCCGGGCGGCAGGATTCCGACCGCCCGCACGGCAGCGGCCCGCTCGCGGTCGAGGTGCGCGACGAGTGGGTGCCGATGCCCGACGGGACGCGACTGCACGCCCGCATCTGGGCCCCCGTGGTCGACGAGCCCGTGCCGGTGCTGCTCGAGTACCTGCCCTACCGGCTCGACGACTGGACGGCTCCGCGCGACAGCGAGCGGCACCCCTGGTACGCCGCGCACGGCTACGCGTCGGTGCGGGTCGACATCCGCGGCACGGGGTCGAGCGACGGCCTCTTCGACGACGAGTACTCGGTGCAGGAACTCGACGACGGCATCGCCCTGATCGAGTGGCTCGCCGCCCGGCCCTGGTCGACCGGCGCGGTGGGCGCGTTCGGCATCTCGTGGGGCGGGTTCAACGCGCTGCAGCTCGCCGGGCGGGCTCCGGCGGCCCTCAAGGCGATCGTCACCGTCTGTTCGACCGACGACCGCTACGACAACGACGTGCACTACATGGGCGGCGCCGTGCTCGGCATCGACATGGCGTCGTGGGGCGGCACGATGTTCGCGTTCAACTCGCGCCCGCCGAGGCCCGAGGTCGTCGGCGCCGACTGGGTCGCCCGGTGGCGCGAACGCCTCGAACACAACCGCCCGATGACGACCACGTGGCTCTCGCACCAGGAACGCGACGACTACTGGCGGCACGGCAGCGTCTGCGAGGACTACTCGTCGATCACGGCCGCCGTCCTCGCCGTGGGCGGCTGGGCCGACCCGTACCGCGACGCCGTGCTTCGGCTGGTCGAGAACGTCGACGCACCGGTCAAGGGCATCATCGGGCCGTGGTCGCACCAGTACCCGGATCGCGGGCTGGCGCCCGGCCCGGGCATCGGGTTCCTGCAGGAGACCCTGCGCTGGTGGGACCGCTGGCTGCTCGACTGCCCCAACGGCGTCGACGCGGAGCCCGGGCTGCGCGCCTGGATCAACGACTCCGAGCCGCCGGCGACGTACTACGCCGAGCGGACCGGGCGCTGGGTCGCGGCCTCGACCTGGCCCGCTCGCGAGACCGAGGACCGGGTCGTGCCGCTGGACTCGCTGCGTGGCGGGGCGGACGGCCCCGTCGTCGTGCGCTCGCCGCAGAGCACCGGCCTCGACGCCGGACGCTTCTTCCCGTTCGGCAACGCGACCGACCTGCCGCCCGACCAGCGCGCCGAGGACGGCCGCTCGGTCTGCTTCGACCTGCCTGTCGACTCGCCGCTGGACGTCCTGGGCAGCGTCGTCGCCGACCTCGCCGTGGCGAGCGACGTGCCCGACGGCACCGTCGTCGTGCGCCTCTGCGACGTCGCCCCCGACGGTTCGTCGACGCTCGTCACCCGCGGCGTGCTCAACCTCAACAAGCGGAACGGACGCGACCGCGCCGACGACCCGATGGAGGCGCGGGTCGAGCAGGTCGTGCGCGTCGCCCTGGTCTCGACCGGGCACTCCTTCCCGGCCGGCCACCGCCTCCGGATCGCCGTGTCGAGCGCCTACTGGCCGTGGGTCTGGCCGCACCCGGTCGAGGCGACCCTCACGCTCGACCCGACGCGCAGCAGCGTGACGCTGCCCGTGTGGACGCGCGGGCCCGGCGACGGGTCGGCGGAGCACCCGGTCGACGACGGCGTCGCGTTCGAGGCGCCCGAGCGGGCCGAGCCCCTCGCGATCCGCGCCCTGCCGCCGGCCACGGACCTGCCGCAGCGCAGCGTCTCGCACGACGTCGGCACGGGCGAGTGGGTGCTCGACGTCGACCCCGGCTACGGCGGCGGACGCGAGTACCCCGACGGCCTGGTCTTCACCGAGGACAGCCGCGAGACCTACCGCATCGTCGACGGCGACCCGCTGTCGGCGTCGGCCGAGTCGCGCTGGGCGATCGGACTCGAGAAGCCGACCTGGAAGGCGTGGCTCGAGACCACGTCGCGCGTCACGGCCTCGGCGGAGGCGTTCCGGGTCGAGAACACCGTGCGCGCCTGGGCCCGGGACGGCGGGCCCGGGGCCGAGACGGTGCTCGTCGCCGACCGGACCTTCGACGAGCTCGTGCCCCGGACGTCGGCGTGAGCGGCGCGGGCGGCGCGGGCACCGGCCGCCCGGGCACCGGCGGCGCGAGCACC
>NZ_JACYNS010000144.1:0-5013 GCF_014839405.1 Frigoribacterium sp. CFBP 13605
CGGCCCGGTGGCCCGGCCCGCGATCGCGCCCGGCTCCTAGCGCTCGCGCACGATCAGGGCCGAGGCCGCGGTCACGAGCCGCCGGGGCAGGAACCGGTGCGCCTGGGCACCGATCGCGTTGCCGAGCCCGCTGACCACGACGGCACGGCGACGACGCACGGCCCGCAGCGCCGCGGTGACGACCTGCTCGGGGGTCTGGCGACCGCTCGTAAGGAAGTCGCTGCCGGTCGCGGCGAAGAAGCCGGTCTCGGTCGCCCCCGGGCAGAGGGCCGTGACGGTGACGCCCGACCCCCGCACCTCGGCGTGCACCGCCTCGCTGAACGAGAGCACGAACGACTTGGTCGCCCCGTAGACCGCCATCGTCGGGATCGGCTGGAAAGCCGCGGTCGAGGCGACGTTGACCACCGTGCCGCGGCGTCGCTCGACCATGCCCGGCAGCAGCGCGCGCGTCAGCGCGACCACCTGCGAGCAGTTGAGGTGCACCTGCGCCTGGACGGCGGCGAGGTCGGACTCGACGAACGCCCCGTGGGAGCCGACGCCGGCGTTGTTCACCAGCACGTCGATCGCGCGGTCGCCGACGGCGGCCAGCACGGTCTCGACCCCGTCGGGCGTCGACAGGTCGGCGACCACGGCCGTGAACGACCCGGAGGCGCGGGTCGCCACGAGCTCGGCCCTCACCTGCTCGAGACGGTCGCCGCTGCGCGCCACGATCACCACGTCGTGGTCGGGGGCGAGCCGCCGGGCGAACTCCGCGCCGATGCCGCCGGAGGCGCCGGTGACGAGTGCGGTGGGCAGGGACGTGGTGGGTGCGGGCATGTCGCCCATCCTGCCGCGCCCGCCGTCGGAGGAGGTCGCACCACGCTCGCGTCGTCGAACCACCCGGGGGGCTGGTTCGACCACGCGATCGTGGTGCGGCCGGCCCCCGCAGCCGGGCCCCGCAGCCGGGCCCCGCGGCGGGGCGGTGCGACACACGGCGTCACGCGGCGACGCATGACGTGACACGTCCTCGCGAACGCGACCCGCGCCTCCTTATGCTCGGCGACACCCCGAACCCACCACCTCAGCCGACACCCTGGAGCCCCCATGATCAGCCTCGAGCAGCTGACGAAGGTCTACGAGACCGGATCGCACCGCACGACCGTCCTCGACCGCGTCGACTTCCGGGTCGACACCGGCGAGATCGCCGCCGTGGTCGGCCCGAGCGGCGCCGGCAAGAGCACCTTGGCCCAGTGCGTGACGCTGCTCGAACGACCGACCTCGGGCTCGGTCGTCGTCAACGGCGACGACCTGACCCGGCTCGGCGAGCGCGACCTGCGGGTCGCCCGCCGTCGGATCGGCACGGTGTTCCAGTCGGACGGTCTCTTCGGCCGTCGGACCGCCGCACAGAACGTGGCCCTGCCGCTCGAGTACCTGGGCGTGACGAAGGCCGAGACGAGGCGTCGAGTCGCCGAGCTGCTCGACCGCGTGGGGCTCGGCCACCGTGCCGACGCCCGGCCGCACGAGCTCTCGGGCGGCCAACGCCAGCGCGTCGGCATCGCCCGGGCGCTGGCCCTGCGGCCGACCGTGCTGCTCTCGGACGAGGCGACGTCGGGCCTCGACCCCGCCTCGACCACCTCGATCGTCGACCTGCTGCGCGAGTTGCGTGACGACCTCGGCCTGTCGATCCTGTTCGTCACCCACGAGATGGACACCGTGCTGCAGATCGCCGACACCGTCGCCCGCCTCGACCACGGACGCATCGTCGAACGGGGTCGCGTGCTCGACCTGCTGCGCGACCCCGCGTCGGCGCTCGGTGCGGCGCTGCGACCGACCCGACCGGCGGCCGGCGCCCCCGACGGCTGCCGCACCTGGCGGCTCGACTACGTCTCGGCCGACGTGCCGACCGACTGGCCGACCACGCTCGGATCGGCCCTGGGGTCGCCCGTGTCGCTGCTCGGAGCCTCGATCGAGACCCTGGGAGGCGCGACCGTCGGGCACGCGACCGTCGCCGTCCCCGAGGCGGTCGCCTCGCGCCTGCCCGGGGTCGCCGCCGCACTCGGGCTCACCGCCCGCTCCCTCGACCCGTCCCCGGCGCCCACGCCCACGTCCACGCTCACGCCCGAACAGGAGCTCGTCCGATGACCGTCGTCAGCACCGTCGCGCCGATCGCGACGACCGTCCTCGCGTCGGGCACGAGCCCGTCGACCGCGTACGACAACTCCGTGCCGTGGGCGCAGATCCCCGCCCTGGTGCTCCCGGCACTCGGCGACACGTTCGTGATGGTCGGCATCGTGATGGCGATCGTCGTGCTGGTCGGGGTGCCGCTCGGGGCCCTGGTGCACAACCTCGGCCCCGCGGGCCTCGTGCCGAACGCGCCGGTGCACACGGTGCTCAGCGCCGTCATCAGCATCGGACGCTCGCTGCCGTTCTTGATCCTGATGGCGTCGATCGTCCCGTTCACCCGGTTCGTGACCGGCACCAACATCGGCATCGCGGCCGCGGTGGTGCCGATGTCGATCGCCGGCATCGCCTTCTTCACCCGCATCGTCGAGAACTCCCTGCGGAGCGTCCCGAGCGATCGGGTGCGCGTGGCGACCGCGAGCGGGGCGTCCCGCCTGCAGATCGTCCGCACCGCACAGCTGTCCGAGGCGCTGCCCGGCCTGATCGGGGGCCTCACGATCAACACGATCGCGATGATCGAGTACTCGGCCATCGCCGGCACCATCGGCGCCGGCGGCATCGGCTACGTCGCCGTCACCTACGGCTACCAGCGCTTCGACCACACCGTGATGATCGTCACGATCGTGTTGCTCGTCGCGACGGTCGCGGCCGTCCAACAGCTCGGCGACCTCGCCGTGCGGGCCACGAGCCCCGAGCCGGTCCGCCGGCGCCGCTGGTGGCGACGCCACGCGACCGACCTGCCCCCGGTGGCCGCCGCGGTCTGAGCCGCACCGCGCCTCCTCGTCCCCCTTGCGGTCCTGCACCGCGCCTCCTCGTCCCCCTCTGCGGTCCCGCACCGCGCCTCCCCGTTGCCCCCTTGCGGTCCTGCACCGCGCCTCCCCCCGCCCGCAGGCGCCGCCTGCCCCTCCCGAAGGACAGCCATGCCCGAGAACACCCCCACCCCTGCACCCCGCACCGCGACCGTCACGGACGACCACGGCTTCGAGCTGAGGCGTCGCCGCCGTTGGCCCTGGATCGCCGGAGGCGCGGTGGCGGTCGTCGCCGTCGCCGCCGCGATCGTCGTGCCCCTGACCGCGCCCGCCGGGCCGGCCGTCGCCGAGGCCGGGGCGACGCTGACCGTCGCCACCGCCGAGGGCAACGCGTCCGAGCAGGCCCTCGTGCAGTTCGTCGCCGACGAGGTCGCCCCGAAGTACGGCATCACCGTCGCCTTCACGGGCCTGAGCGACAGCAACACGATCAACCGGGCCGTCAGCGAGGGCGAGATCGCCGGCACGGTGTACCAGCACGAACTGTGGCTGGACCAGGTGCTCGCCTCGAACCCGGACTTCCGGGAGGAAGCGGCGACGCCGGTGTTCCGCTGGGGCTTCGGCCTCTGGTCGTCGAAGTACACCGATCCGGGCCAGCTGCCCGACGGCGCCACGGTGTCGCTGTACTCCGACCCGGCCAACGAGGCCCAGGGGCTCTGGGTGCTCGAGCGCGCCGGCCTCATCACGCTGAAGGACGGCGTCGACAAGGCACACGCCACCCAGGACGACATCGCCTCGAACCCGAAGGACCTGCAGTTCACCCTGCTCGACTTCGCCGCGCAGTCGCGGGCCCTGCCCGACCTCGACGCAGCCGTCGGCTACACCGAGTACTACCTCGCCGCCGGCGTGCCGATCGAGCAGCAGATCTTCGCCCCCGCCGCACCGGACGAGTTCGCCGGCCAGCTCACCATCGGCAGCGACTACGCCGACGAGGACGCCGTGAAGAAGCTCGTCGCCGCCTTCCAGGACCCGGCCGTGCAGGAGTTCCTCGCGACCGACCCTCGCGTGAAGGGCATCCTGCTGCCGCTCGACGCGGAGTAGGTCGTGACGCGGAGTAGGTCGCACCGACGGGTCAGGCGAGCACGACCTCCCAGGCGCGAGCGGAGGGCCACAGGGCATGACGGGGCAACACGTCGGGACCGCAGGCCCGCGAGCCGAGTCCGTGCTGCGCGTCGTCGAGGTAGAGGTGCAGCGCCGTGGGCTCGGGCAACTCGTGGGGGTGCGCGGCGAGGGCGACCTGCTGTGCCGTGTGCCTCGCGAGCTGGAACCCGCACCGGTGCCCCGCTCCGTCGGGCACGGTCGTCACCGACAGCACCGGGCCCCCCGCCGACGCAGCGACGCCACCCGGACCCCCGAGCGTCAGCGACCGCAACCCGGGGCGGTGCCCGGTCTCCTGCGGCCGGGCGTACTCGACCGAGAGCCCGTCGACGCTCGACGTGAACCGGCCCACCCGGGCGGCCGCCGCGCTGTCCGCGTACGACTCGGCGGGCCCGGTGCCGAGCCAGTCGACCGGCGACGACGCGAGCGACAGCGGCAGGTCGAACCGGGCGCCGACGCGCGGCCAGGTGCAGTCCCACGGCCCGAACGGCACGGCCTCGGTGCGCAGCAGCACGCCGTCGGCGGTCGCCATCCAGCGGAAGGTGACGTCGACGCCGGTGCCGGTGTGCGCGGCGGACACCCGCACGCGCTGCTCGAGCCCGTGGTCGGACCGGCACACCGACAGCACCCGGTGCACGAGCCGGTGCAGGCCGCGCTCGACCCAGCGCTCGGCCGAGGGCGGGGTCTCCTCGGCCCCGCGACCGTGGGTCAGTTCGGGTTCGGCGAGCTCGTACGAGCCCTGGCCGGCCCCGCGGTCGTTGTCGGTCGGTGCCCGCCACAGTTCGAGACGGGGCCCCGCCACGGGCAGCCCGTGCCACGAGGTCAGGGCGCCCCGGGCGTCGAAGGTGAGCGCACCGAGCGTGTCACCGCTCCAGGCCCCGGAGGCGCGGGTGCGGGCCGCCGGGCGACTCGCCACGAGCGCCTGGTCGCGCCCGAGCACGTGGCCGGC
>NZ_JACYNS010000145.1:0-5002 GCF_014839405.1 Frigoribacterium sp. CFBP 13605
TCGCCCTGCTCGCGTCGCTCGCGGGCGTGCTGCTGCCCGCCGGTCGTCGCGCGCTCGCGACCGTCGACGGACGCCGATGGAGGCGCGGGCCCCGTCCCCTGGACGGCCGGCGGACGGTCGTGCACGCCGCCGTCTGCCTGGTCGCCTCGATCGCGGCCGGGCTGATCAGCCTCGGTCTCGGCGTGCAGAGCCCGTACTGGGCCATGGTGTCGGCCGTGGTACCCGTCGTGGGGACCGCGACGGCGGGCCAGCTCGTGCGGGCCGGCCACCGCCTCCTCGGCACCCTCGTCGGGGTGGGCCTCGCCGCTCTGCTGCTGGCGTGGCACCCCGGGGTCGCGGCCCTGATCGTCGCCTTCGGCGTGCTCCAGTTCGCGACCGAGCTGCTGATCGTCCGCAACTACGGGCTCGCGCTGGTCACCATCACGCCCATGGCGCTCGGCATGCGGGCACTCGGCGGCGCACCCGTCGACGGGGGCGCCCTCGTGGCGGCCCGGACGGCCGACACCGCCATCGGGGTGGGCGTGGTGGTCGTCGTGCTCCTCGCGACGCACCGGCTGCGGAGGCCCCGGCCGGAGGCGTCCGTCTGACCCGAGGGGCCGGGTGGCCCCGGCCGAGCGGTCAGGCCTGGCGCGCCCTCGCCCGGCGGCCGTCCTTGCTCCACCAGACCAGGTCGGCGACGCCCTGCGCGACCAGCAGCACGGCGACGATCAGGATGATGACGGTGATCGCCTGGACCGGCACCCCCGAGGCGATGTTGAGCACCTGCACGACGAGGCCGAACAGGCCGATCAGCACCTCGAACACGGCGGGCACCACGGCACCCGTCTTCGTCAGGGTGAACCAGGGTCGCCGCAGGTCGCTCATGCACCCGAGGGTACAAGGTGCGCGGGCTACGATCGCCGGGACCCGATCCGCCGAGGAGGCACCGTGCGACGACGCGACGTCCACGTCGATCCCGACGTGCCGAACTGGCTGCTGACCAAACGCGGCGGCCTCGCCCTGCCCCTCGTCACGTCGTTCTGCGCGCTCGTCGTGATCGCGAGCATCGTCGCCGCCCTGACGGTCGGCGGCGGCCACGTCACCGTCGTCACCGTCGTCGTCGTCGCCGCCGGCCTGGGTGCCGTCACCTGGGCGGTGGCCGACCTCGTCTGGTGGACGCGCGACGACCGCCGTCGCATCGTCCGGCTGCCCCGCGACCCCGGGGCCTGACGCCGGAACCCCCGGTCACATGCCGTTCATGGCATGGACGTGCCCCGTCAACCTGGCAACCACCCAGCGTGCGCCGCCGTAAACTGACTGATGCACCGAACCGGTGCCCACGACGTTCGGCTCCGCTCGCGACCCCGCGCGCGCGTGCAGCCCCACCCCGCCACAACTCGACAGGGAGTTCCGTTGAACGGAAACGCTACGACCCGGCACAGCAACGTCGCGTTGCTGTCGGTCACCAGCACCATGGCCGACCGGGTCACCACCTCCGAGAGCATCGACGAGAAGCTCGGCCCCGTGCTCAAGCGCCTCAAGCTGCCCACGGGCCTGCTGCAGCGCGTCGCCGGCGTGTACGAGCGCCGCAACTGGAGCACCGAGCAGAGCTTCGACGCGGCGGCGATCGACGCCGGCAAGCGGGCGCTGGCCGAGGCCGGCATCCGCCCCGACCAGGTCGGCCTGCTGATCAACACGTCGGTCACGCGCCCCCACCTCGAGCCCTCGGTCGCCGTGCGCCTGCACCACGGCCTCGGCCTGCCCTCGTCGGCCACGAACTTCGACATCGCCAACGCCTGCCTCGGCTTCGTCAACGGCATGACCCTCGCAGCCCAGCTGATCGACGCGGGTCAGATCGACTACGCCGTCATCATCGACGGCGAGGACGCCGACGACGTCCAGGTCAACACGATCGATCGCCTCCTCACCAAGGGCTACGGCCGCGACGACTTCATGAGCGAGTTCGCCAGCCTCACCCTGGGCTCCGGGGCCGCCGCCGCCGTCATCGGCCGTGCCGACCTCCACCCCGAGGGCCACCGCATCGTCGGCGGCGTCACCCGCGCCGCCACCGAGAACTACGACCTCTGCGTCGGCAGCGTCGACGGCATGTTCACCGACGCCAAGGCCCTGCTCAAGCGCGGCATGGAACTCGTCGTCTCGGCCTGGAAAGAGGCCAAGCGCGACTGGAACTGGCAGCGCATGGACCGCTACATCATGCATCAGGTCAGCGACGTGCACACGGGTGCCTTCGTCAAGGCCGCCGGCATCGACAAGAAGCTCGTCCCGCTCACCTACCCGACCCTCGGCAACGTGGGCCCGGCGTCGATCCCGATCACGCTGGTCGAAGAGAGCAAAACCCTCAGCAAGGGCGACCGCGTCCTGTTGATGGGCGTCGGCTCGGGCATCAACACCGCGATGATGGAGCTCGCCTGGTGAGTCGGCTCCCGCGGTCCGCCTCCGCCACGGCGCCGGCGTCACGTCCCCCCGCGGGTCTCGACGGGCTCGACCCGTCGTGGTCGCGTCTCGTCGACGTGCCGTACGGGCTCGGCGCACACCGCGCCTCCCGCACCTGGCACGTCCTCGACAACGCCGAAGCGCTGGCCGAGGTCGGCGCCGAACCGGTCGGCACCATCCTCTGCGTGCACGGCAACCCGACCTGGTCGTACCTCTGGCGCCGCCTCGTCGCCCGCACGGTCGAGACGGCCGTCGCCGGGGGGCCCGCGTGGCGCGTCGTCGCGGTCGACCAGCTCGACATGGGCTTCTCCGAGCGCACGGGCTCGCCGCAGACGCTGGCCCGCCGCGTCGCCGACCTGGGCGACCTCACCGACGCCCTCGAGGTCACCGGGCCCGTCGTCACCCTCGGCCACGACTGGGGCGGCGTCGTCTCGATGGGCTGGGCGGTCGACCACCCCGACCAGCTGGCCGGGCTCATGCTGCTCAACACCGCGATCCACCAGCCCGAGGGCGAGAAGATCCCCGCTCCCCTGCGCCTGACCCTCGCCCGCGGCGTGCTGGGCCGGGCGACCGTCGGCACCACCGGGTTCCTCGACGTGACCCTCGGCCTCGCCCACCCGCCGCTCTCGCCCGAGGTGAAGGCCGGCTTCCGTGCCCCGTACCGCCAGGCCGACCGCCGCGGCGGCATCGGTGGCTTCGTGGCCGACATCCCGGTCGACGACGGGCACGTCAGCAGCCCCGAGCTCGACCGCATCGCCGAGGGCCTGCGCGGCCTCACCGTGCCGGCCCTGATGCTCTGGGGCCCGCGCGATCCGATCTTCTCGGACCGGTACCTCGACGACCTGGTCGACCGCCTGCCGCACGCCGACGTGCACCGTTTCGAGGGTGCGGGCCACCTCGTCGCCGAGGACGTCGACTACGCCGGAGCCGTGCTCACCTGGCTGGGCGACCGGCTGCCCGGCGGGACGGCCGCCGTCGACGCCCCGGCCCGGGCCGCCACCGAGGCCCGAGTCGCCA
Source organism: Frigoribacterium sp. CFBP 13605 (assembly GCF_014839405.1). Lineage (NCBI taxonomy): Bacteria > Bacillati > Actinomycetota > Actinomycetes > Micrococcales > Microbacteriaceae > Frigoribacterium > Frigoribacterium sp. CFBP 13605. Next base: position 3,451 of record NZ_JACYNS010000145.1, read on the forward strand.
CCCCGGTCGGAACCGAGGAGGCGCGGGTCGCCTCCCCGCAGGACCGCCCGCTCTGGTCGTACCTGGACTCCCTGGCCGACAGCCCGGCCACCGCGCTCGTCGAGATGGCACCCGCGGGTGCCGACGGCCCGCGTTCGATCAGCTGGAGCCTGCTCGCCCGTCGCGTCCACGAGATCGCGCTCGGCCTGCGGAAGCACGGCGTGCGCCCGGGCGACCGCGTCTCGCTGCTCGTCCAGCCCGGTGCCGACCTGACCGCGGTGCTCTACGCCTGCGTCCGCCTCGGTGCCGTCGTGGTCGTGGCCGACGCCGGTCTCGGCGTGCGCGGCCTGACCCGCGCCGTCCGCGGCGCGTGGCCCGACCACGTGATCGGCCAGCTCCCGGGACTCACGGCGGCCACCGCCCTCGGTTGGCCGGGCCGCAAGATCTCCACGACGACGTTGTCGCCGGTCGCCGCCCGGGCACTCGGCGTCGAGGCGTCGCTGCCCGAGATCGCCGCCCTCGGCCGTCGTGCCCACGGTGCCCTCGCCGAGCTGCCCGACGCCCCCACATCCGACGCCGAGGCCGCCATCCTGTTCACCTCGGGCTCGACCGGCCCCGCGAAGGGCGTCGTCTACCGGCACGGCCAGCTGACGGCCCTGCGCGACGCCCTGGCCGAGCAGTACGACGTCGGTCCGGGCACGGGCCTGGTGGCCGGCTTCGCCCCGTTCGCCCTGCTGGGCCCCGCGCTCGGGGCGACGAGCGTCACCCCCGACATGGACGTCACGAAGCCGCGCACCCTCACCGCCCGGGCCGTCGCGGCCTCCACGGCGGCGGTGGACGCCACCGTGGTGTTCCTCTCCCCCGCCGCGCTCGCCAACGTCGTCGCGACGTCGGACGACCTCGACGACGCGGACCACCGCGCGCTGGCCGGCGTCGAGACCTTCCTGTCGGCGGGTGCGCCCGTCTCCGAGGCGCTGCTGGCGGCGGCCGGCGACCTCATGCCGAACGCGACGCCCCACACGCCCTACGGCATGACCGAGGGCCTGCTGATGACCGACGTCACGCTCGAGGGCGTGCGCTCCGCGGCCGCCGACCGCGAGGCAGCCGTCGCCGCGGGTGCGCCCGACGCCGGCGGGGTCTGCGTCGGGCTGCCCGGCGCGACCACGACGGTGCGGATCGCTCCGCTCGACGACGGGGGTCGCGCCTCCTCGGCGTTCACCGACGCCCCCGGCGTCACGGGCGAGATCATCGTCTCGGCGCCCCACGTCGAGGACCACTACGACCGCCTCTGGCTGACGCACCGCCTCAGCCGCCTGGGCTCGACCGCCGAGACCCGCTGGCACCGCACCGGCGACGTCGGGCACCTCGACGCCCAGGGCCGACTCTGGGTCGAGGGCCGCCTGCCCCACGTGATGACGACGTCGACGGGCGTGCTGACGCCGGTCGCGTCCGAACAGGCCGTGGAGGCGCGGGCCGCCATCGCGCGCGCCGCCGTCGTCGGCGTCGGTCCGGCCGGCACCCAGCAGGTCGTCGTCGTGGCCGAGACCGTCCCCCCGGCTCGTCGCCCGGGGCT
>NZ_JACYNS010000146.1:0-4995 GCF_014839405.1 Frigoribacterium sp. CFBP 13605
AGGCCGGAGCCGTCGTGGTCGATCTCGCCCTGGACGTAAGGTCGCACGTCGCTGTCGGGGCCGTAGTAGTCGACATTGCCGCCCGTGATGGGGAAGGCGAAGGTGCCGTCGGTGAAGGTCGCGGTGCCGACGACGCCCGGGGTCAGGCCGAGCGAGGTGATCGCGTCGACGAAGGACTGGTCGACGGCGACCTGGGTGTCGACGCCGTTGCTGAGGTCGGCGATCGACGCGGCGGGCGTCGACGCGGCCGAGGGCTCGGACGAGGAGGACGACGACGACGTCGAGGAGGTGTCGGTCGCGGTGCCCGAGTTGGACGAGCAGGCGGCGAGCGAGAAGATCAGGGCGCCGGAGGCGGCGATGCCGAAGGCGGCTTTCGTGATGCGCTTGCGAGTGAAGGCGTTCATGGTGAAGCTCCTTGTCAGTTGGTCCCGGTGGGGATGTACAGGGTTCGCCACCGAGGGCGAGAAGGTTTGGATCTCGGTCACTTCGTTACCCGCCCGTGACCTTCACCCCCGAACGAGGGGTGGTCGTGTCCGAGGGGTCGACGCCCGTGCGCAGGAGGCGCGGTGCCGGTCTCGAGGACCGGCGCCGCGCCTCCTGCGGTCGCGTCGAGTTCCGCTCTACTTCTTGAGGAACTCGAGCACGACGCGGTTGAACTCGTCGGCGTCGCTGACGTTCGCGCCGTGCGGTGCGCCGGCGATCACGTGCAGCTCGGACCCGGCGATCGCCGCGTGCGTCCGGGCGCCCGAGCCCTCGTACGGCACGGTCGCGTCGCCGTCACCGTGGATGACCAGCGTCGGCACGGTGACCTTGGTCAGGTCGTCACGGAAGTCGGTGTTCGCGAACGAGGCCATGGCCTCGAGCGCGGCGGCCTTGTCCGCCTGCTTCGCGAGGCGCAGGGCGTCCTGGCGGTCGGCCTCGGACACCTTGAGCACGCCGTCGACCGAGAAGAAGCCGGTCGTGAAGTCGTCGTAGAACGAGTCCTCGTCCTTGGTCAGGCCGGCCGTCATCTCGGCGGCGGCCTCCTTGGTGAGGGGGCCGTCGGGGTTGTCGTCGGTCTTGAGCAGGTACGGGGGCACGGCCGAGGCGAAGACGACGCTGTGCAGGCGCTCGGTGCCGTACGTGCTGAAGTAGCGCGCGACCTCGCCGCCACCCATCGAGAAGCCGACGAGCGTGACGTCGTCGAGGTCGAGCTCGGTGAGGACGGTGTGCAGGTCCTCGGTCAGGTGGTCGTAGTCGTAGCCCGTCTTGGGCTTGTCGCTGCGTCCGAAGCCGCGGCGGTCGTACGTGACGACGCGGTAGCCGGCCTCGACGAACGCGGGGACCTGCTTGCTCCAGGACTCACCCGACAGGGGCCAGCCGTGGATCAGGACGACGGTGCGACCCGTGCCGCCGGTGTCGTCGACGTGCAGGTTCGTGTCCTTGAAGAGGCCGTGGTGTGCGGTGATCTCGGTCATGGTCGGGTGCCTTCTCTCTCCCGCCGTCCTGGCGGGTACCCCTCCGTTAGTAGTCGGCCTCCCTGGGGGCCGGGCCGTCTCGGAGGCATCTCGGAGGTGGGGGACAACCGGCGGGCAGGCCTGGCAGGGATACCCCTAGGGGGTATAAGCTGAGGCCCGATCGAGAGGACAGCGCATGACCGACACCACCATCACCACCCTGCAGGTCGACGGCATGACCTGCGAGCACTGCGTCGCGAGCGTCACCGAAGAGCTCTCCGAGGTCGTCGGCGTCGACTCGGTCGAGGTCGACCTCAACCCCGGAGGCGCGTCCACCGTCTCGGTCCAGGCCGACGCCACCGTCGAGCACGACCAGCTGCGCGCCGCCGTCGAAGAGGCCGGCTACCAGCTCTCCGCACGATGACCACCGCCGGAGGCGCGGGTCGGCCGGGCGAGGGCGTCACCGGGAGCACCCTGCCACCCGACGCGGTGCAGTTGGACATCACCGGCATGACCTGCGCCTCCTGCGCCAACCGCATCGAGCGCAAGCTCAACAAGCTCCCCGGCGTCGAGGCCTCGGTGAACTACGCGACCGAGAAGGCGCACGTGCGGGTCGTGGCCGGTGCCGTCGACGACGCACGCGAGGGCGACCCCGGGGTGCCCGACATCGACGCGCTCATCGCCACGGTGGCGGCCGCGGGGTACGGGGCCACCGTGCCCGCGCCTCCTGCGTCCCCGACGCGCGCGGCCGACGGCTCGTCCGACGCCGCCCCGGACGCCCGGGCCACCGAGGTCGACGCCCTCCGCCGGCGCACCCTCGTCAGCGCCGCCCTCGCCCTGCCGGTCGTGGTGCTCTCGATGGTCCCGGCCCTGCAGTTCACCAACTGGCAGTGGCTCGCGCTGACCCTCGCGGCCCCCGTCGCCGTGTGGGGCGCCTGGCCCTTCCACCGCGCCGCCGCCGTCAACCTCCGCCACGGCGCCGCGAGCATGGACACCCTCGTCAGCGTCGGCGTGGTCGCCGCCTTCGCCTGGTCGCTCTGGGCCCTGTTCTTCGGCGACGCCGGCCGGCCGGGCATGCACATGTCGTTCAGCCTGGTCGCCACCCACGGCGGTCCGACCGAGCTCTACCTCGAGGTCGCGTCGGCCGTGACCGTGTTCATCCTGCTCGGCCGCTGGCTCGAGGCCCGCGCCAAGCGCCGCTCGGGCGAGGCCCTGCGCGCCCTGCTCGAACTCGGCGCGAAGGAGGCCACCGTGCTGCGCGACGGTCAGGAGGCGCGGGTCGCCACCGCGGGTCTGGTGCCCGGCGACCTCGTGGTCGTCCGTCCGGGCGAGGCGATCGCCAGCGACGCCCTCGTGCGCGAGGGCACCTCGGCGGTCGACCTGAGCATGCTGACCGGCGAGTCGGTGCCGGTCGAGGTGGGCCCGGGCGACCGCGTCGTCGGAGCGACCCTCAACGTGGGCGGACGCCTGCTCGTCGAGATCACCCGCGTCGGGGCCGACACCGAGCTCGCCCGGCTCGGTCGCCTCGTCGAGGAGGCGCAGAGCGGCAAGGCCGAGGTGCAACGACTGGCCGACCGGGTCTCGGCCGTGTTCGTGCCGGTCGTCATCGGGCTGGCCGTGCTGACCTTCGTCGGCTGGTTCGCGTTCGGCGGCTTCGTCGGGGGTGCCGGGGGCGGCAGCTTGTTCACGGGGTCGCTGCAGACCGCCTTCACCGCCGCCGTCGCCACCCTGATCATCGCCTGCCCGTGCGCACTCGGGCTCGCGACGCCCACCGCGCTGCTGGTCGGCACGGGCCGCGGCTCGCAGCTCGGCATCGTGATCCGGGGGCCGCAGGTGCTCGAGCGCACCCGCACGGTCGACACGATCGTCCTCGACAAGACCGGGACGGTCACGACCGGGCGGATGAGCGTGCGCGAGGTCGTCCTCGACGACGCCGCGGCCACCGGGGTCGACGACGTCCTGGCCCGGGCCGCCGCCGTGGAGTCCGGCTCGGAGCACCCGGTCGCCCGCGCGGTCGAGGCCGAGGCCGCCCGGCGCGGGGTCGTCGTCCCGGCTGCGGAGCAGTTCACCGCCCACGCCGGGGCCGGCGTGCAGGCCCTCGTCGATGGCACGCTCGTGCTGGTCGGCCGCCCCGGGTGGCTGGCCGACGAGTGGTCGGTCACCGCGCCTCCCGGGCTCGAGAGGGCGTTCGCCGCCGCCGAGGCGACCGGTGCGACCCCCGTCGCCATCGCCTGGGACGGTCGGGTGCGCGGTGTCGTCACGGTCGCGGACACCGTGAAGCCCGGTGCGCGCGAGGCCGTCGAGCGGTTCCGCGGCCTGGGCCTGACGCCCGTGCTGCTGACCGGCGACAACGCGGGCGCGGCGAGGCACGTCGCGGCGCAGGTCGGCATCGCCGCGGCGGACGTCGTGGCGCAGGCGACCCCGCAGCAGAAGGTGGAGGCGGTGGCCCGGTTGCAGGCCGAGGGTCGCGTCGTCGCCATGGTCGGCGACGGCGTCAACGACGCGGCGGCCCTCGCCACGGCCGACCTGGGCATCGCCCTCGGAACCGGCACGGACGCGGCCATCGCGGCCGGCGACCTGACCGTCGTCAGCGGCGAGCTCGCCGGGGTGGCCGACGCCATCCGCCTGTCACGGGCCACGCTCGGCACCATCAAGGGCAACCTGTTCTGGGCCTTCGCCTACAACGTCGCGGCGATCCCGGTCGCGATGCTCGGGCTGCTCAACCCCGTGCTGGCCGGCGCGGCGATGGCGGCGTCGTCCGTGTTCGTCGTGACGAACAGCCTGCGCCTGCGGCGGTTCCGCGCCGGGTGAGGCGGGGCGGGCTCCGCGTGCCCGCGTGCCCGCTCGAGTCGCACCGCCGGAACGACCCCCGGGCATGGCGAAGCCCGAGACCGTCCAACCGATCTCGGGCTTCGATGTGCTCTCCGTGAAGAGAACCAGGGACCCAACAGAGATCCCGCTTCATCTCATCGGAAGTGTAATCCCATGACGATCGACGTGCAAACGTCGATCCCACGGGGTGGGTCCCTGGCTCTCTCGCGGTGTTCGCCGGCGCGAACACCGAGAGGAGGGAGCGGATGTCCGACGACGACCGCCGCCCGCCCAGGAAGACCGTGCCGTGGTGGCAGATCGCGACTCTCGTCGTGACCGTCGCCCGGTTCGCGGTCGACCTGGTGCGCAAGGGCTAGGAACAGGGTCCCGGGGCCACCAGGCCCCGGGACCCGCTCCCCGCCCGGCTGCTCCGACGCCGCCTAGGGTGAGCGCATGATCATCTTCGGCACCAAGGGCACGAGCGCCCTGCTCGGCGTCCTCTTCTTCGTCTGCCGGGTCTGCGGCAACGAGGCCGCGCAGCGCCTGGTCAAGCACCGTCGGTGGTTCACGCTGTTCTTCATCCCGGTGATCCCGTACTCGACGAAGCACGTCTACACCTGCGCCTACTGCGGCGCGGGCACCGAGCTCGACGCCGAGGCGGCCGGACGGTTCCAGGCCGACGCCGAACACGCCGCGGCCTCCCGCGGCGGCCGGTCGCAGGGCTGACCGACCGCTCGGCGGCACGGGA
>NZ_JACYNS010000147.1:0-4869 GCF_014839405.1 Frigoribacterium sp. CFBP 13605
CGGCCACCGCGCGGTCGTCACCGCGGGCCCCGTCCTCGCCCCGGGGCGACGCCCGACCCCGGGTGCCGTCTCGGTGGCCCCCCGCCCCACCCCGGTCTTCGTCGACGCCGTGAGGGCCGGGGGAGCGGACGTCGTCCCCCTGGGCCCGGAGACCCGTGGCCTGGTCTGGCTCTCGTACCGCGACCCCGACGGCCTGGCCCGCGCGCTGGACGAGAACCCGGGCATCGAGTGGGTCCAGCTGCCCTACGCCGGGGTCGACGCCTTCTCCGAGGTCATCACGGCCCGTGCCGACCGCGCGCTGCCGCTCTGGACGAGCGCCAAGGGGGCGTTCGCCGAACCCGTCGCCGAGCACGCCCTCATGCTCGTGCTGTCGCTGCTGAGGGTCGTTCCCCAGCGCGTGCGCGCCACCTCCTGGGCCACCGAACAACAGGGCCGGTCGCTCTACGGACGGCACGTCGTCATCGTCGGGGCGGGGGGCATCGCGATCGAGCTGATGCGCCTCCTGGCCCCGTTCGACGTCCGGGTGACCATCGTGCGCCGGTCGAGCGAACCCGTGCCCGGGGCCGACCGGACCGTCCCCGTCGAGCGACTCGACGAGGTGTTGCCCGAGGCCGACGTCCTCGTCCTCGCCGCCGCCGCGACGCCCGGCACGGCAGGCCTCCTCGACGCGCGTCGGCTCGCCCTGCTGCCGGCGACGGCCGTGCTCGTCAACGTCGCGCGGGGCAGCCTGGTCGACACGGACGCCCTCGTCGAGGCGGTCAGGGCGGAGCGACTCTGGGGCGCGGGGGTCGACGTCACCACGCCCGAGCCGCTCCCCGACGGGCACCCGCTCTTCGGCGAGCCGCGTGTCGTCGTCACGCCGCACCAGGCGGACACCCCCGAGATGACGGCCCCGCTGCTGGCCGAGCGCATCCGGCTCAACGTGCGGGCCTTCCTCGGCGACGGGGAGTTCGTCGGCGTGGTCGATCCGCACGACGGGTACTGACGCGGCGGTCGGAGCCGTGCGACGCGCCGCGTCGTCGGCGTGGTCCCTCGGGGGCTCAGATCTTTGCTAGTGTTGTCTCCGCTGTCACGGACGAAAGTCCGGGGCGGTTGCCATTCCTCGATAGCTCAATTGGCAGAGCAGCCGGCTGTTAACCGGCAGGTTGTTGGTTCGAGTCCAACTCGGGGAGCGAAGGCCCAGAGGCTCCACCCTCTGGGCCTTTTCTCTTTCCCGGTCCGTCCTGGGCCTTTCTCGCCGTTCCGTTCCGTTCCGTGCCCGAACGAAAAGGAGGCGCGTCCTGCGGTTCGCAGGACGCGCCTCCTCGGTCTCGGGGTCGGCCGGGGCCGGCCGTCAGTCCTCGAGGTGGTCGACGCCCGGCAGCCAGGTGCTGCCCGGTTGTCCCCAGCCCTTCTTGCGGACCGCCTTCGCGGCCGCCTTGTGGAAGGGGTGCTCGAGCCGGTCCGCGTACAGGATGCCGTCGAGGTGGTCGTACTCGTGCTGGAAGACGCGGGCGAGCCAGCCCCAGGCCTCGATCTCGACCGCGTCGCCCTCGAGGTCGGTGGCCCGCAGCACGACGCCGTCGGCACGCCGCAACGGGAACCTCTCGCCGGGCACCGAGAGGCAGCCCTCGGACTCGGAGTCGTCGTCGAGCGGCTCGATCGAGAGCGGACTCTGCCAGAGCGTCGGGTTGATGGCCACGCCGCGCCACAGCTCGCCGTCGTCGTCGGTCCACGAGTAGACGAACAGCCGCTTGCCGACGCCCACCTGTGGGCCCGCCAGACCGACGCCCGGGGCGGCGTCCATCGTCTCGAACATGTCGGCGACGAGGGTGCGCAGGTCGTCGTCGACGACGGTCACCTCGGAGGCGGGGGAGTGGAGCACGGGGTCACCCGTGATGGAAATGGGTCGAACGGCCATTCGTCCAGACTATCCAGCGCCACGGCACTACCGTGGACGCCGTGACGACGGACATCGGGGAGCTCACCCAGCAGGTATCCCTGACCCCCTACCAGGCGCTCGGCATCCCGATCGCGCTGATCGGCGCGGTGTTCCTCTCGATCGGCGCCCAGCTCCAGCACCAGGGCGTCGCCAAGGTCGAGCGACGGATCGGTGCGGCGAAGAGCGGCATGAACGTCCGCCAGGTGCTCGCCCTCGTGGGCCGCCCCTCGTGGGTGCTGGGCACGCTGATGCTCGGCCTCGCGATCCTCTTCCAGCTGACCAGTCTGCGCATCGCCCCGCTCCTCGTGGTGCAGCCGCTCGGGGCGGTCGCCCTCGTCATCACGGCGGTCCTCAACTCCCGTTCGACGGGTCGACGACTCGACCGGCGCGCCAAGCGCGCCATCCTCTTCTGCGTCGGCGGCGTCGGGCTCTTCGTCACCGTGGCGGCCTTCACCGCCATCGAGCCCGAGATCACCACCCGGCAGCTCGTCACCGTGCTCGTCGTCCTCGCCGTCGTCGGCTCCGTGCTGGGCGTCGCCTTCGCCCTGTTGCGTCGCCGTCGCAGCGCCCTGTTCTACATCATCGCCGCGGGCGTGCTCTACGGCTTCGTCGCCACCCTCGCCAAGGTCGTCCTCAACCGGGTCTTCGCGGGCAACTTCGACTGGTTGACGATCGTGTGCATCGTGTTCCTGCTCGCGGCCGGACTGCTCGGCGGGTACTTCGTGCAGAACGCCTACTCGTCCGGCCCACCCGACCTCGTCATCGCCGGTCTCACGGTCGTCGATCCGCTCATCGCGGTCGGCATCGGCATCGTCGTCCTGGGCGAGGCGCAGAACGCCCCCGCGATCGCCGGCGTCTTCTTCGTCGTCGCGGCCGCCATCGCGGTCTACGGCGTGTTCCAACTCGCCAAATACCATCCCCAGACCCGAGCCTGAGCTAGCGTGGGGTCGTCTCGCCCGCCGGTCGACGATCGTCCGGGCGAACGACGCGCCGCACACCCCACCGAGCACGAGAAGGACGCCACGACCCGTGACACCTGCCCCGACGCCCTCGGAACCCGGCCGACCCGACGACGCGACGTCGGCTGACGTCGCGACCCGCGCCTCCTCGGGGTCGTCCGACCGCCTGACCGTCCTGATCGCGGGTGACACCTTCCCGCCCGACGTCAACGGCGCCGCCAACTTCACGGAGCGGCTCGCCGTGGGGCTCGCCCGGCGCGGCCACGACGTGCACCTCATGGTGCCCGCGGCCAGCCGGCACCACGGCACCTTCCTCGAGCAGCACGGCGGCGTGACGTTGACCGTCCACCGGCTGTACTCGACGCGGTGGCCGTTGCACGACTGGCTGCGCTTCGCCACCCCGTGGCGCGTGCAGGAGCACGCCGAGGCGATCTTCGACGAGATCCACCCCGACGTCGTCCACATCCAGTCGCACATCGTGATGGGCCGGGGCGTCGCGCAGGTCGCCGAACGCCGGGGCGTGCGGATCGTCGCCACGAACCACTTCATGCCCGAGAACCTGCTCGAGCACACCGGTCTGCCCAAGGGGCTGCGCGCCAAGGCGACCCAGATGGCGTGGAACGACGCGAGCAAGACGTTCCACAAGGCCGCGGCGATCACGACCCCCACGCAGAAGGCGGCCACGTTCCTCGAGAAGTCGGTCGCGGTCACCGGAGTGCTCGCCGTCTCCTGCGGCATCGAGGCCGGGCACTACACCGCCCTCGACACCCGTCCGACCGAGAACCGCATCGTGTTCGTCGGCCGCGTCACGGCCGAGAAGCAGATCGACGTGCTGCTCAAGGCGATGACCCTGCTCGACCCGGCCCTCGGCGCGACGCTCACGATCGTGGGCGGCGGAGACCTCCTCAAGCAGCTCCAGACGACCAGCCGCGACCTCGGCCTCGCCGACGTCGTCACCTTCGCCGGGTACCTGTCCGACGACGAGTTGCGGCGCACGCTGACCGAGTCGACGGTCTTCGCCATGCCGTCGATCGCCGAACTCCAGAGCATCGCCAGCCTCGAGGCGATGGCGTCGGGGCTGCCCATCGTCGTGGCCGACGCCATGGCCCTGCCGCACCTGGTCGACGAGGGCCAGAACGGCTACCTCTTCCGCCCGGGCGACAGCCGCGACCTCGCCGACAAGCTCACGACGGTGTTGACCGCCCCCGACGACGAGTACCTCGCGATGCGCCGGGCCAGCCTGAAGATGATCGAGGGGCACGACATCGAGCGAACGCTCAGCGTGTTCGAGAGCCTGTATCGTGGTCAGCCGGTGGTCCCCTCCACCGACGCGGCGTCCGACCGCGCGCACTGACGGTCGACCGCGGCACCGCCCCCGGCCGGCCACGGCTCGCACCGGTGGGCCGACGCGAGGGGCGGTAGCTCAGCCGGTTAGAGCAGTCGACTCATAATCGATCGGTCACGGGTTCAAGTCCCGTCCGCCCTACTCGTGGTGTCCGGTGTCGCCTGCCCCGGTTCCGGTCGGTTCGCGGCCTCCGGGCCTGCTGTGAGCGCGGCCGCGTCGTCGCCCGGCGTCCGTCGTGCGTGGCACGATGTCGTCCATGTTCACCAAGCGGCCCCGACAGCCGGAGCCCGACCCCGACGCCTGGGGCGGCGCCTCCTCCGACGACGCCGGGCGATCCGGCCCGGCGCGCATGGGCGTGGGGGCCCAGGTGTACGTCCTCGACTCGGACGAGGACCCTTCGACGCCGTTCCCGTACGGCCCGACGGGCATCGTGGTCCGGGCCGGGGGCAGCGCCTGGCAGGGGGTGTCGGCCATCGGCGGCTCGGCCCGCACCTGGTGGGTCGAGTTCGACTCGCCCCAGATCGACCGTGACGGCGACGGGCCCGTCTCGCAGGCGCAGGTCGCGGAGCGCTGGCTGCGCCTCGCCCCCCTCGCCTGACCCGCCGCCGCACCGCCTCGCCCCGCCCCGGCGCCCCCCACCCCCC
>NZ_JACYNS010000148.1:0-4863 GCF_014839405.1 Frigoribacterium sp. CFBP 13605
ACCGCGGCCGCGGCGCCCGCCGGGAGCCCGTCGGCGGACCGGGCGGTCAGCAGGGTGCCGTCCTCCAACCGGACGCCTCCCCCGCGGGCCGTGCCGGTCAGCAGGTCGAGCCCCGCGAGCCCCGCGGCGAACGGCGTGGTCGGACGGTCGAGGACGGCGCGCGTGGGGCCGGCGTCGACGACCCGGCCGCCGTCGAGCACGACGACCCGGTCGGCCAGCGTGTAGGCGTCGAGGACGTCGTGCGTGACGATCATCGCCGTGCGGTCGGCGAGGACGTCGCGCAGGGTCCGTCGCAGGGCGGGCGCGACCGACACGTCGAGGGCGGCCATCGGCTCGTCGAGCAGCAACAGGCAGGGGTCGGCGGCCAGGGCACGGGCGACGGCGATCCGCTGCGCCTGTCCACCCGAGAGCTGCGCCGGACGCCGCTCGGCGAGGCCCGTGGCGTCGACCCGGTCGAGCCAGTCGCGGGCTCGGCGGCCGGCCTCGCGTCGAGGCACCCCGGTGCTGCGCGGGCCGAAGGCGACGTTGTCGAGCGCACTGAGGTGCGGGAAGAGCAGGGCGTCCTGGGCGAGCATCGAGACGCCGCGCTCGTGCGGGCGCAGCGAGGGTCCGCGCCCGCGGCCGTCGACGTCGAACAGCACGCGGTCGCCCAGGCGGGCCGTGCCGTGGTCGGGTCGCAGGAGGCCGGCGACCAGGGACAGCAGCGTCGACTTGCCGGCCCCGTTCGGGCCGAGGACGGCCACCGTCTCTCCGTCGGCCACCTCCAGCTCGACGTCGAAGCCGCGGTCCTCGACGACCGCCGCGAACTCGAGCGTCACGACCCGCGCCTCCGGGTGGCGACGCCGGACGGCCCGCCCGCCCGATGGGCCAGGGCGACGACGACGACCGCCACGAGGACGAGCACGAGCGACAGCGCCACGGCGGCGTCGGGGTCGGTCTCGCGTTGCAGGTAGATCTCGAGCGGAAGTGTGCGCGTGACGCCCTGCAACGATCCCGCGAAGGTCAGCGTCGCCCCGAACTCGCCGAGGGCCCGCGCGAACGACAACACGGCGCCCGAGACGAGGGCGGGCAACACGAGCGGCAGCGTGACCCGCCGCAGCACGGTCGTGGGCCGGGCGCCCAGGGTCGCTGCGACGGCCTCGTAGCGCGTGCCCACCGTGCGGAGGGCGCCCTCGAGGCTCAGCACCAGGAAGGGCAGGGCGACGAAGGTCTGGGCCAGCACGACCGCCGTGGTCGAGAACGCGATCGTCACGCCGAGCGCGTCGAACGCCTGACCGAGCAGGCCGCGGCGCCCGAAGGTGTAGAGCAACGCGATGCCTCCGACGACGGGCGGGAGCACCAACGGCAGCAGCACGAGCGACCGCAGCACCCTTTGGCCCCGGAACCCGGTGCGGGCCAGCACGACCGCCATCGGGACGCCGAGCACGACGCAGAGGAGGGTCGCCGTGACCGACGTGCGCAGGCTGAGCCAGAACGCGGCGACCGACGACTCGGAGGTGACCAGCGGCACGAACTCGGCCCAGTCGACCCTCGACACCATGGCGACGAGGGGCAGCAGGACGAAGGCCGCCCCCAGGGCCGCGACGACCGCGATCCACACCGGGACGCCGGCGTAGGCACGGTGCGGGGCGGGCGTCACGGCGCGCCGAAGCCGGCGTCCCGCAGCACGCCCTGCCCGACCTCGCCGGTGACGAAGGCGACGAACGCCTCGGCCACCGCCGGGTTCGCCGTGTCGGCCACAGGGGCGATGGGATAGGTGTTGACGGCCTGGTCGGCCTCGGGGAACTCGATGCCTGTCACGCTGTCGCCGGCGGCCTCGACGTCCGTGACGTAGACCAGCCCGGCGTCGGCCTCCCCCGAGGTGACCTTGCCCAGCACGTCGGTGACCGAGGACTCCTCGCTGACCGGCGAGATCGTGACGCCGGTGGCCCGCTCGACCGCGACCGTCGCCGCACCGCAGGGCACCTGGGCCGCGCAGACCACGGTCGTCACGTCGGACTTACCGAGGTCGGCGAAGCCCGTGACGTCGGCGGGGTTCGACGGCGGCACGGCGATGGTGAGGACGTTCGTGGCGAAGTCCTCCGAGGCCGACGGGTCGACGAGTCCGGCGTCGGTCAGCTTCGCCATGTTCTTCTCGTCGGCCGAGGCGAAGACGTCGGCCGGGGCTCCCTCGGTGATCTGCGTCACCAGGTCGGACGAGCCCGCGAAGGTCAGGTCGACGGTCGTGCCCGGGTTCGCCTTCTCGAACTCGTCGGCGAGCTCGGTGAACGTCGTCGTCAACGAGGCGGCGGCGTAGACGGTGATCGACCCCTCGAGGGTCGGGTCGGAGGCCGTCGGTGTCGCGCTGGTCGCCGTGTCGACGGTCGCGCCCGAGCACCCCGTCAGGGCGAGGGCCGTCGCCACCGCGAGGGCTCCGACGAGCGCCGTGACGACGCGGGGGGTCCGTCTCATGGTCAGGCCTTCCCGCCGGGCGTCTCGATGATGACCGTCGTGGCCTTCACGACCGCGATGGCCACCGAACCGGGTTCGAGGCCCAGCTCTCGGACGGCTTCGCTGCTCATCAGCGAGACGATGCGGTGGGGGCCGCACTGCAGCTCGACCTGGGCCATGACCCGGTCGGCGGTGATCTCGGTCACGACGCCCACCAGGCGGTTGCGTGCCGACCGCCCCACCTCGGACGGGTCGGCGGGCAGCACGGCGTTCTTCCGGGCGAGCGTCGCGAGCGCGAGCCCGTCGACCACGCCGCGCCCGGCATCGTCCTTCTCGCTCTCGAGCAGGCCGAGGTCGATCCAGCGTCGCACGGTGTCGTCACTCACGCCGAGGAACGCCGCCGCGTCCTTGATCCGCATCTGCGTCATGGACGCGAGCCTAGTTCCGAATGCGCGGTCGCGCAGCCGCAGCGAGTGGCCCCGGACGAGCCTGCGGGGCGGGGCGTCGTGCACGGCGGAGCGAAAGGAGGCGCGGGTCGCCTCCCATGGACACCCCACGTTCGGCCCCGCGGGCTTAACCTCGACGGATGACCGTCTCGCTCGGACTGCCCACCATGCCCGGCCGGGCCCCCGCCGACGACCTGCTGCCCGCGCGGCCGTCGAGCGACGCCGCTCCGGGACTGCTCGACCGCTTCGGTCGGACCGCGACCGACCTGCGGGTCTCGCTGACCGACAAGTGCAACCTGCGCTGCACCTACTGCATGCCGGCGGAGGGCCTCCCGGCCCTCCCCCGTGAACAGGCGCTCGACGCCGACGAGATCGTGCGCCTGGTCGGCATCGGCGTGCGCGACCTCGGCGTCCGGCAGGTGCGGTTCACCGGGGGCGAGCCGCTGCTGCGTGCCGACCTGATCGACATCGTGCGACGGGTCGCCGCGATCGACCCGCGGCCCGAGGTGTCGCTGACGACGAACGCCATCGGCTTGGCGCACCGCGCCCAGGCCCTGGCCGACGCCGGGCTCGACCGGGTCAACGTGTCGCTCGACTCGCTGCACGCCGAGACGTTCATGAAGGTCTCGCGTCGTCCGTTCCTCGACAAGGTGCTCGCCGGCGTCGACGCCGCGGCGGCGGCCGGCCTCACCCCGGTCAAGATCAACGCCGTCCTGCTGCCCGGCATCAACGACCACGAGGCGCCCGACCTGCTCGCCTGGGCGCTGCGCGGCGGCCACGAGCTGCGGTTCATCGAGCAGATGCCGTTGGACGCCGACCGCAGCTGGGACCGCGCCTCCTTCGTCACCTCACGCGACATCCACTCGCTGATCGCCACGCGCTTCGACCTCAGCCCCGCCGACGTCGAGCGCGACGGAGCACCCGCCGAGCTGTTCGACGCCGTCGGCCGCGGTGACGACGCCGGACTGGCCGGGCGGGTCGGCATCATCGCCTCGGTCAGCGAACCGTTCTGCGCCGACTGCCGGCGCACCCGCATGACCGCCGAGGGCGGCATCCGCAGCTGCCTCTTCAGCGGCGGAGAGACCGGCCTGCGCGACCTGCTGCGGAGCGGGGCGAGCGACCTCGAACTGGCCGACGCCTGGCGCGGTGCCATGTGGGCCAAGCCCTCGGGCCACGGCATCGACGACCCGGACTTCGTGCAGCCGGAACGCACCATGAGCGCCATCGGAGGCTGAGATGACGACCACGAACCCCGCCCCCACCGTCGACGGAGCCACCCCGGCCCCCGTCTCGGCCCCCTTCTCGGCGACGCTGCGGTTCTTCGCCGCCGCCCGCACCGCCGTGGGCCGCGACGACCAGCGCGTCGAGGTGCCCGCGGGCGAACGCCCGACCATCGGGCGCCTGCTCACCGAGGTCCGCCCGGTCGAGGGCGTGTCGGCCGCGGACTTCCGCGATGTGCTGCTGCGCTGCTCGTTCCTCGTCGACGGCCTGACCACGAGGGACCGCGAGCAGCTCGTCCCCGACGGCGCGGTGATCGACGTCATGCCGCCGTTCGCCGGCGGCTGAACGCCCGCCTACGGTCGCGTGGGCGCCCCCTGCGCGAGCTGCCACCCGAGCATGCCACCGTGCAGCACCGACACGTCGAAGCCCTCGCCCGCCAGCAGGTCGGCCGCGGCGCGGGCCCGCGGCCCTCGGGCGCAGTAGACGACCACCCGCTGCGCCGGGTCGAGCTCGGGTCGCTGGCGGGTGCGCGTGCCGTACCCGGGAGCCTGCGCGTCACCGGCGATGTGGGCGAAGTCGTGCTCGTCGACCTCGCGCACGTCGAGCAGGGTGAAGTCGGCGTCGCCCGTCGCTCGCGCCTCGAGCAGGGTCGTGAGCTCGGCCGCGTCAACGTCGGGGCCGACGCGGCGACCACGGGCCGCGGGCGCGTCGGCGGTGGTCGCCTGCGCCTCGGGCACCGAGGACGAGGAGGCGCGGCGCGCGTCGT
>NZ_JACYNS010000149.1:0-4822 GCF_014839405.1 Frigoribacterium sp. CFBP 13605
AGGGCCCGCCGTTCGCGCCAGCTCGGGGGTGGTGGCGGCACGGCGGCGGCCTCGGCGGCCCGGCGCGCCTGCCGCCTCTCGTGCCAGAGCAGGACCTCGCCGTCGACGTCCCGCGTGGGCGTCACGACCGGGGGTCCGCCGGACAGCTGGCGCCTGGCCTCGACGATGCGCGCGTTGAAGTCCTCGAGGTGCGACCGCACGGCGGCCTCGGAGCGCAGCCGGTCGAGCTCGGCGTGCAGACCCGTGCTCTCGGCGCGCAGCGACAGGGCCGGAGGGGCGAGCCCGGTGAGCCCCTCGCGCTCGATCAGACCGCGGAGCCACCAGTCGGGGTCGACCGTGCCGCCGGCCAGGCCGGGCAGCGGCTTGCCGGCGAGCGGCAGGTCGTCGAACTCGCCACGGGCGATCGCCTGGTCGATGGCGGTGCGGGCCCAGGCCCGCATCTCGGCGGCCGTGCGGGTGTCGCGAGGCGCGTCGTCGCTCGGCACGTCGCCGTCGACCCGGTAGCGGGCCGCGTCGACGCGGTGGTCGCGACCCTGCGGTCGTCGTTCGGGTTCTCGGTCCATGCGCCGCGCCTCCTGCGCTCGTCGTGGGGCGGCGGACGGTGCCCGGCCGTCGCTCCTGGTCGTTCGTGCTCTTCGGGGTTCGTGGCGTCGAGGGTACGCCGCACCACCGACGGTGGCCGGGCCTACCCTGGAGGCCCCGCCCGCCGATCGAGGAGGCCCGATGCGCGACGCCGCCCCACCCGCCCCCCGCACGATCTCGGCGGCGTACGCCCTGTGGATCGCCGTCGTCGCCCTGGGCGTCGTCGGTGCCGTCCTGCTGATGCTGTTCGGCGGGCCGGCGCGGGTCTCGACGTCCGGCGGGGCCCTCGCCGATCCGCGCGGAGCCGACATCGCCGGCGGCGTGTTCGCGATCGTGGTCGCCCTGGTGCAGCTCGCGGTCGTGCGGTCGATGCGCGACGGGCGCCGCTGGGCACGCACCGTGCTGCTCGTGCTGACGATCCTGCAGGTGCTGGGCGGCGTGAGCGGGGCGAGCGGCGGCGGGGTGCTCGAGTGGGCGTCCGTGATCTGCGCGCTGATCGCCTGCCTGCTGATGCTGCTGCCGCCGTCGACGGCGTTCTTCGAGCGGCACGCCCGCTAGGCGCGTCGGCGCTCCACGACGCCCCGAGGAGGCGCGGGTCGTCCGGCGAGGAGGCGCGGGTCGTCCGGCGAGGAGGCGCGGGTCGTCCGGTGAGGACGCGCCGCCCGTCAGCGTAGGCGCGGGTCGTCCGGTGAGGAGGCGCGGGTCGTCCGGTGAGGACGCGCCGCCCGTCCGCGGAGGCGCGGGTCGTCAGGCGAGGACGCGCGGGTCGTCCGGTGCGGACGCGCCGCCCGTCAGACCGAGCGGCCCCGACCCCGGGCGCGCAGCACGTCGACGACGACCGCGCCGACCACGGCTCCGGCGCCGATCAGGGCGAGCACGGTGCTCGACCGGACGAAGTCCGAGCGGCGACCGCGGGGCAGGCGACCGGCCGCGAGGTCGTGCAGCAGCTGGCCGGACGCGGCCAGGCAGGCGGACTCGGCCTCGGCGTCGTGCAACGACCAGTCCGGCACCGACACGTCGCCGATCACGCTGACGTCCCCGTCGTCCGCATCGAACCAGACGTCGACGGGGGCGCGTCGCGGCCCGGTGATCGTCAGCACGCGCGACTGCCAGCCGACGCGTCGCAGGGTCGTTCCCGGCACCTCGTCGCCGACCCACGAGTGGACGACCCGCAGGCGCCCGCTCTCCTCCGCGGCGGCCAGGTCGAGTGCCCGCTGCAGCCGGTCGACGAACGGCGGACGCTCGGGTTCGGGCAACGAGATGGTCGGCAGGCCTCGGTACATGCCGACAGTGTGCCCCGCCCGCCTGGACGCCGCCGCACCCGCGCCCGCCAGCCCGCCAGCCCGCCAGCCCGCCAGCCCGCCAGCCCGCCAGCCCGCCACGAACTAAACATTCCGCCACGCAAAAAGGTGGCGGCTTGTTTACTTCGTGGCGTGATGTCCACTTCGTGGCGGCGAGGGCAGGGAGGCGCGGCGAGCGACGGACGGCTGGGCTCAGCCGGCGTTCGGCAGCCGCACCTCCAGCGTGCCGTCGACGACGCGGGTCTCGAAGCGCGGCTGGGGCGAGGTCGCCGGCCCGTGGACGACTTCGCCCGTCGCGAGCGAGAAGACGCTGTCGTGCCACGGGCAGGTGACGCAGGCCTCGCCGCGTTCCGTGCCGACGCGGCCGTCGGCGAGGGACGCCGACAGGTGGCTGCAGGTGTCCGACAGCACCTCGACGCGGTCGCCGTGGCGATACGCCACCACGGGCTGGCCCGTCACCTCGAGGGCGGTGAGTTCGCGGTCGGGCAGCTCGTCGACCCGGGCGATCTCGTGCCAGCCGGGCGCGACCAGGTGCGGGACGTCCTCGGCGTGGTTCGCACCGACTGCCTGACGATAGGCGAGGTGTCCGCCGATGAAGCCGCCGGCCGAGACGGCACCGAGCCCCGCGAAGCCGAGCAGCTTGGCGCTGAGCGACCGTCCTCGCACGCGCTGCAGGTACGAGGCCCCGTACAGGGCCGTCGCGACGAGGTTGGCCGCCGAGTGGACGAGGCCGACGCGCTTCTGCTGCTCGTGCGTCGCGGCCCAGTCGGCGAAGCCGGCGAGCGCGGACGGCGCCACGGCGAGCATGCCCACGCCGACGAGGGTCCGGGCGGCCCGGTCCTGCCCGGGCAGCAGGTCGAGCACGGCCGCGCTGATCCAGGCGCCGGTCGGGACGAGCACCATCACGGGGTGCAGCGGGTGGCCGGCGGGGACGCCGTGCAGCACGTCGCGCAGGCTGCGCGGCGCGAGGACCCGGTCGACGACGCCGGCGACGCGGTCGACGAGCGGGTCCAGCCGCTCGGCGTTCTCGAGGGCGGTCAGGGTCCTGACGATTCCGAGTTCTCGCATGACGTGCCTCCAGTGCTGGTCCGGGCCGTGGATTCGTGTTGTCCCGAGCAAACACCCGTTGCACCCGACCCGCCGTCTCGCCCACCACCACCGCCGCAGCCCGCCGGCCCGCCAACCGTCGCTGCCAGCCCGCCACGAACTGAACACTCCGCCACGAGAAAAAGTGGCGGCATGTTCACTTCGTGGCGGCGAGAGCAGGGAGGTCTGGTGCGGCCCGCCAACCCGCCACCATGTGGTCACGGCGCCACGACCAGTCCTGGCGCTGTGGCCATCTCCTGGCGTGGAGGGCAGGAGGCGCGGTGTCGGCCGGGCGCGGCGAGCGCAGGAGGCGCGGCCAGCGCAGGAGGCGCGGCGCCGGCCGCCGACGGAGCCCGCCCCCGTCACACGCTTGGCACGGAGCCCCGCAGGCAGTTGACTGTGTCCACCCGCCCGGCCCGCACCGCCGGCACCCCCACAGCACACCCCTTCCCGGAGGTCCCGCCTCATGTCCGTCCGCCCCGCCACGTCCGCACGCACGTCCGCACGCCCCGCAGAACGCCCGGCCGAACGCCCCGCACCCGCCCGCCTCGGGGACCGCCCGTCGTCCCGCCTCCGTCACCCGCGCCTCCTCGGGGTCGCCGGCGGCCTCGCCGGTCTCGCCCTGCTCGCCGGCTGTGCCAGCGCTCCCGCAGAGGGAGGCGGCAGCACCTCCGCCGCGGGCGAGGACTGCGCCCGGATGGTGACGAACTCGGGCGGGCTCGACGACCGCTCGTTCAACCAGTCGAGCTGGGCCGGCCTGCAGAAGGCCGAGAAGGAGGACGGCATCCAGGCCCGCGTGCTCGTCTCGACGACCGAGAACGACCTGGCCCCGAACGTCGCGCAGGCCGTCGACTCGGGCTGCGGCTTCGTGCTGACGGTCGGCTACGAGCTCGCCCCCGCCACCGAGGAGCAGGCGGCGGCCAACCCCGACATCGACTTCGCCATCGTCGACGAGACCGTCGACGCCCCGAACGTCAAGCCGATCCTGTTCGACACGGCGCAGGCCTCGTACCTCGCCGGCTACCTCGCGGCGGGCGTGAGCAAGACGGGCAAGGTGGCGACCTTCGGCGGCGGCAACCAGCCCCCGGTCACCCTGTTCATGGACGGCTTCGCGGACGGTGTCGACGCCTACAACGCCGCGCACGGCACGACCGTGCAGCTGCTCGGCTGGACGAAGGAGGCGCAGGACGGCTCGTTCACCGGCGACTTCGAGGACGTCAACAAGGGCAAGCAGCTCGCCCAGGCGCTGATCGACCAGGGAGCCGACGTGATCATGCCGGTGGCCGGGCAGGTCGGCGAGGGGGCGGCGTCGGCCGCGCTCGCCACGGGCGGCGTCGACGTGATCTGGGTCGACAACGACGGCTACGACACGCTGCCCGCCGAGTACCGGCCGATCGTGCTGACCAGCGTCATCAAGGACACCGAGAAGGCCGTCCAGCAGATCGCCGTCTCGTCGACCGACGACTCGTTCACCAACGAGCCCTACGTCGGCACGCTCGACAACGGCGGCGTCGACCTCGCGCCGTTCCACGACCTGGCGTCGTCGGTCAGCCCCGAGCTGTCGGACGAGCTCGACGCCCTGCGCGACCAGATCGCCAGCGGAGCCGTGACGGTCACCTCGCCCAGCCAGCCGTAGGCCGGTCCCGGGCTCGGGCCCGGCAGCGACCCCTGCCGCTCCGCCGAGTGGGCAGAAGATGCTCGTCAGCGCGAGCCGAGCAGCACCTTCTGCCCACTCGCGGGCCAGGACGAGGAGGCGCGGGTCAGGAAGCGACGGAGGTCGCCGCCCGGGCGGCAGCAGCCCGGGCGGCCGCGGCCCGCACGGCGGCGACGACGCGGTCGGTCGTCATGCCGCG
>NZ_JACYNS010000150.1:0-4792 GCF_014839405.1 Frigoribacterium sp. CFBP 13605
GGCCCGCGCCGACGTGTCGGCCCCCACCTGCGACCTCGGCCACCACGACTGCGCGAGCGCGTTCCTCACGGTCGCCGCGGTCGAGGCCGCCGCCGCCCGGGCCCTCGGCCGCCCGGTCGCCTACGACGACCTGCTCGTCCTCGCCGCCGACGGACACCAGGAGGCGCGGGTCGTCGTCGACACCGCCGCCGATGTCCTGGGCCAGCTGATCGCGGGCGTGCTGAACGTGCTCGACCCCGAGGTGGTCCTCATGTCGGGTGAGGGCGTGCGGCTCGCGACCGTCGGCGGGGCCGCGGTGGACGCGGCGATCGCACGCGACGCCCACCGGGCGGTCCCACCGCCCCGCCTGCTCGTCCAGGAGTTCCGGTTCGACGAGTGGGCCCGCGGCGCCGCCGCCGTCGCCATCCAGATGCACGCACTCGGTCGCTGACGCCGCGCGCGCCCGGTCGCTGACGCCGAGAGCGCCCCGGGACGCGACCCGCGCCTCCTGCCCGACCCGCACCTCCTGCCCGACCCGCGCCTCCTACCCGACCGTTCGCCGATGAACCCCGAATGCGAAGACGAACCCCGATTCATCGGGGTTCATCGTCGTGAACGGGGTTCATCGGGCAGCGAGCCGAGCAGCCGCCCCCGCCTCACCCCGCGGCGGTGACCCGCAGCAGCACGACCCGCTCGGGGAACGACGACGGCGCCTGCAGCCCGGCGACCGCCAGGGCGCGCCCGCCGAGCACCACCCCGGGGTACGCGCCGCCCTCGTCCGCCGTGCCCCACCACGGCGGGGGCGTGAGGCCGTGGTCGGGCGAGCCGACGGTGACGGGGGCGACCCGGTACCGGCGCTCGGGGTCGAGCCCGGGCAGCAGCACGCGGCCGAGCGGTGCGACGTCCGACCGTCCGACGTAGGCGAGGAAGAACAGGGCCTCGCTCGCGTCGGCGGCGACCGAGCCGTAGACCAGCAGCGACGGGTCGGCCTCGTCGACCCGTACGAGGTCCCCCGTGTGCATCAGCTGGCGGTGCTCCTTGTAGAGGGCGATCCACGCGGCGAGGTCGCGGTTCTCGGCATCGGTGGCCCGGGTGAGGTCCCACTCGATGCCGAGGTGGCCGAACAGGGCGGTGCCCGCCCGGAACGACAGCTCGTGCCAGCGGCCGGTCGAGTGGCTGACGCCCGAGGCGATGTGCGAGCCGAGCAGCTCGGGCGGCAGGAGCTGCATGGTCCAGCGGTTCATCTGCTGCCGGTCGAGCGGGTCGATGCAGTCGCTGACCCAGACGCGGTCGGTGCGCTCGAGCACGCCGAGGTCGACGCGGGCGCCGCCGGACGAGCACGACTCGATCTCGAGACCGGGGAACCTCGCCTTGAGCTCGTCCATCAGCCGGTACGCCGCGAGGGTCTGCTCGTGGACGCCCGCGGCACCGGTCGGCCAGGTGCCGGCGTCGACGAGGTCGCGGTTGTGGTCCCACTTCAGGTAGGCGATGTCGTACTCGTTGAGGATCGCCGTCATCTGGCCGAGCACGTGCTCGAACGCCCCGGCGATGCCGAGGTTCAGCACCTGCTGGTCGCGCGACCGCGGGGGCAGGCGGTCGCCGGTCTGCAGGATCCACTCGGGGTGCTCGCGGGCGAGGTCGCTGTCCTCGTTGACCATCTCGGGCTCGAACCAGAGGCCGAACTCCATGCCGAGGCCCGTGACGTGGTCGATCAGCGGTGACAGGCCGTCGGGCCAGACGTCGCCGTCGACCACCCAGTCGCCGAGGCCGGCGTGGTCGTCGCGTCGCCCCCGGAACCACCCGTCGTCGAGCACGTACCGCTCGACGCCGAGGGCGGCGGCCCGGTCGGCCAGGTCGCGCAGGCGGGCGAGGTCGTGGTCGAAGTAGACGGCCTCCCAGACGTTGATCGTCATCGGGCGCGGGCGGGTCGGGTGCTGCTCGCGGGAGCGCAACCACCGGTGGAACCGCCGGGCCTGGTCGTCGAGGCCGTCGCCGTACGAGCCGAACACCCACGGGCTGCGGTACGACTCGCCCACTTCGAGCCGCAGCTCGCCCGGCAGCAGCAACTCGCCGCCGCCCAGCACCTGCGCCCCGGTCGACAGGCGTTCGGCGTAGTGCCGGTGGCCGCCGCTGAACCCGACGTGCAGCCCCCAGACCTCTCCCGAGCCGGCGCCGAAGCCGAACCCGGGCACGCCGACGCTCAGCACGGTCGCGGCGTCCGGGCCGGTGCGGCCCTTGCGTCCCTCGCGTTCGTGCACGCCGACGACGAGCTCGCGGCGCTGGGGCGTGCGCTCCTTGCCCCAGCGGCCCGCGAAGTCGAGGATCTCGCGGGCTCGCGGCGGCACCGGCAGGGCCAGGTGCAGGTCGGTCAGCGTGTAAACGTCCGCCGCCGTGCTCGCGGCGCCGGCCGCGGTGCTCGCCGTCCGGTCGTCGCCGGGGGTCGACCGACCGCCTCCGCGTCGCCCGGCGACGTTCGTCAGCTCGGCCCGGGTGCGGACGAGCCCGCTCGCCGTCAGCTCGATCTCGAGCACGACGGCGAGCCCGGCGACGTCGTCGTGCGCCTCGACCGTGACGACGGCGGCACCGGCGTCGACCAGCTCGGGACCCGAGGAGGCGCGGGTCGCCTCCGCCTCGCCCGTCAAGTCGAGCGTGTCGACCGTGAACCGCGGCGACCAGTCGGCGCCGTCCGAGCGGTGGCCGCCGACCCCGGGCTTGCCCGACCAGCCCGCGTGGTGCTCGGGCAGGATCGCCAGGCGCACCGGTTCGTCCATCAGGTTGTTGACGTACGGCGGCACCGCCGCGACGGCGAGGGACCGCACGTCCTCGAGCGTCGGCCGGCCGAGGGCGGCGCCCCAGTGCAGGACCGCCGGCAGGCGCGCGTCGGTGACGTCGAGCAGCAGGCTGACGCCGGCGCTGCTCAGGTGGACGAACGCGTCGGGTGCTCGGGACGGCGCGACGACGGTGGGCGACGGGGTGGGGTGCGACACGGGTGCTCCAGACGGCGGCAGATACTTTCGTCCGAAAAGTATCTCCGACGCCGAGCGGGGGTCACAACCCCGGCGGGGTCCGACCGCGGGTCGGGAGGCCCCGGTCAGCAGGCCCCGGTCAGGAGGCGCGGGGCGAGAACAGCCCGTCGGTCACGTCGGTCGGCTGGTCACGGAACCAGCGCAGCAGGGTGCGGACCTTGTGCGACGACGACGGGGACAGGTTGCTGAAGTCGTCGCGGACGCCGGCACCCGCGACGGAGGCGGAGCCCGTACCGGAGCCCGTGCCGGTGCCCGTGCCGGAGTCGAAGACGTCGGCGTAGCCCGGGAGGACCGTCGCCAGGTCGTCCGTGACGGCCCGGTAGCCCATGGTCCAGGCGGGGAACAGCCGGTCCTCGACGAGTTCGTCGACGATGGTGTGCACGGCCGTGTGCCGGGGGTCGCGCGCGATCACGGCGAGGCGCTCGCGGACCGCCTCCTCGGGCCCCTCGAGCACCTGGATGAAGCGGCCCTCGCGGTGCAGCAGCATGCCGGTGATGCCCAGGCGGGCGTTGTTCGAGCGACTGGTCATCAGCAGGTTGGCCAGGTCGTCGTCGGTGAAGGGGTACGACGATCGACTGACGTACACGGTGGACAGCACGGGTGGGCCTCCTCGGGCTCAGGGCTGGACCGATTCTGCACGGCGTCCCGCCCCGCCGCACTCCCCACTTCTGGGCGCTGACAGGTCCGACCCCGGCCCCAACGTCCCCGCCGCGTCCCGGCCACGTCCCCGCCCGACCAGGTCGCACCACCGACGTGTCGTCGAACCACCCTCGTGCGTGGCTCGACGACGCATCGGTGGTGCGACCTCACTCGGCCCGGGGCGTCGTCCGCCCTCCGCTGGAAACCGTGCCGCCGCCCCTCGAGCCCGAACCACTCGGCCTGCCCTGACCGATCGCGCCGCGTCGCCGTCTCACCGCCGACCCGGGCTCGCACCGTCATCGGCGTGTGCCCCGAGGCCGCACCACGCTCTCGTCGTCGAACCACCTCGGAACACGGGACGACGACGCGACGGTGGTGCGACCCGACCCGACCCGACCCGACCCGACCCGACCCGACCCGATCCGGCACCGACCGGACCCGACCCGACCCGACCCGACCCGACCCGACCCGGCACGGACCGGATCAGCTGCCGCGCGGTGCCGACCCCCGGGCCCGACGTCCCTCGAGCACCCCGGCGAGCAGCACCACGGCCACGCCCACCACGGGCACGAGCAGCAGTCCGTACCGCAGCCCGGCCGAGTCCGCGACGAACCCGACGACGGGTGGCGACGCCAGGAACCCCAGTCGCAGCAGCCAGCTCACCAGCGTCAGCCCCGTGCCGGCCCGGAACCCGGGCAGGTTGTCCGCCGCGTGCATCGCCGCCGGGATCAGGGTCGCGACGCCGAACCCCGCCGCCGCGAAGCCGAGGATCGTGCCGATCACCGACGGGAACGCCAGGGCGATGCCCATGCCCACCGCGACGAAGACGCCCCCGGCCCGGGCGACGGCCTTCTGGCCGAAGCGGTCGACCATGCCGTCGCCCAGCAGTCGTCCGACGAACTGGGCCCCCTGCAGCGAGACGAACCCGAGGGCGGCGACGGTCACGCCGGCCCCGAGCGAGCCCAGGTAGAGCGCGGCCCACGTGCTGCCGGCGTCCTCGACGACGGCACCCGACGACGCGATGACGACGAGGGCCAGCAGCACGCCCCACTTCGCGACGAACCCGGGCGAGACGCGGCGACGGTCACGAGCCGAGGAGGTGCGGGTCGCGTCGTCGACGGAGCCCGCCCCGGTCGCCGAGCCGGCCC
>NZ_JACYNS010000151.1:0-4719 GCF_014839405.1 Frigoribacterium sp. CFBP 13605
GGCACGCCCGGCGGACGCACCCGCGCCGGCCCCGGCTGCCGCAGCACCCGCACCCGCACCGACCCCGGCGGACGCACCCGGGACCGCTCTCGGAACCGGGGCCACCCCGTCGACCGACACCGCGCCTCCTGCCCGTCCGCGTCGGGCCCTGCCCGAGCCGACCTTCGAGTGGTCAGGAGCCGAAAAGCTGGTCGAGCTCGCGAGCAGCGGCGGGTCCGACACCCTGCAGGACCTCGCCCGCCGAGCCGAGAAGGAGTTCGGCGTCGACGTCGCGGTCGTCTCGCTGCTCGACGGCAAGAAGCTCTACTACGCGGTCAACACCGAACTGCTGCCGGTCTCGATCCCCCGCGAGCTGACGTTCTGCGACGTGACCGTGGCGGCCGACGCGCCGGTGATCGTCGAGGACGCCCGCAAGGACGACCGGTTCAAGGACAACCCCTACCTCGACCTCAACCACGGGTACTTCTACGCCGGGCACCCGATCCACTCGTCGTCCGGCCAGGCGATCGGCACCTTCTGCCTGCACAACACGCGGCCCCGCAAGGCGAAGAGCGTGTCGTCCGAGAAGCTGGCCGAGTTCGCCCGGCTCGCCGAACTCGAGCTGCAGAGCTACGAGACGGCCGAGGGCGGTCACGACCTGCCGACGATGTACGAGACCCGGGAGGCGGCGGTCGCGGCGGCCGTGTCGGGTCGCGCCCCACAGGCGGCCGCGCTGGCACGGGGCGTGGCCGACGCCACGAGCGTCGTCGCCGCGCCCCAGCCCGTGGCTACGCCCACGGCTGCGGGTGCAGGTGCGGGTGCGGGCACGGTCCCCATGGTCGCGGCTGCTGCCGCACCCACTCCGCCCCCCACGCGCGTCGGCCGCCACGCCGCTCCCTGACCGCGACCTGCGGGCGAGGACGCACCACGTCCGCGTCGTCGAACCACCCGAGAGCGTGGTTCGACGACGCGACGGTGGTGCGACCGGCACACCACCACACCGTCACACCGCCACGCCGGCGCGCCGTCACGCCGTCACGCCGTCACGCCGTGGCGGTCGGTGAGGCGCCCTTCCGCTGCTTCAGCCACAGCACGAGCACGAAGCTGAAGATCACGAGCACCATCCACGAGCCGATCTTGCTGGGGTGCACGAGGCTCCAGCCGTCGACCTGCGAGGCGTAGGTCCAGGCGCCGAGCATGGTCGCGGCGTTCTCGGCGATCCAGATGAACAGCCCGATGAGGGCGAACGACACGAGCAGGGGCATGCGGCGGTCGACGCCCCGCACGCGGAAGGTCACCGACCGCCGCGCGATCAGCAGCGCGGCGACGCCGAGCAGCACCCAGCGCAGGTCGGCGATCCAGTGGTTCGTGAAGAAGTTGACGTAGAAGCCGACCGCGACGGCCATGGTCGCCGCCATCGGCACGGGGTCGACGCGGAGGTCCAGCCGGCGCCACGCCTGGCAGATGTAGCTCGCGACCGCCGCGTACATGAAGCCGCTGTAGAGCGGCACGTCCCCCAGGCGCAGCACGCCGGGCTCGGGGTACGACCACGAGCCGATCGCGACCTTGAAGACCTCGAGCCCGAGCCCCAGGACGTGGAAGACGCAGATGACGAGCAGCTCGTCCCGGGTCTCGAGCCGCGTCGCGACGAGGACGACCTGCACGAGCAGGCACCAGATCAGCATCGCGTCGTAGCGCGGCACGCCCACGTCGACCACGCGGGTCAGGGCGAGCCCGGCGAAGATCGCGACGGCGAACGCGCACGAGAGGGCCTGGGCGCGGCCGAAGGCCAGCAGGTCGAGCAAGAACTCTCGCGCCCGGGTGACGCGACCCGGACCGTGGCGCGGGACGACCTCGACTGCGGACACCGTGCCTCCTCGGAGTTCGTCGTCGGTGCGGGCCGGGTGGCCGCACCGTCGCGCCCCGTGGGTGCGACCTCGTCCACGCTACGAACCCCGAGGAGGCGCGGCGTCCGCCCCGAGGACCACCCGCCTCCCCCGCGGGTCGCGTCCGCGGACACGCGAGAGCCCCCTCGCCGCGGGGGGCGAGGGGGCTCTCGTGGGGTGCTCGTCGGCGTCCCGCGCTGCGGGTCGCTGGTACGCACCGTCGACGGGCCGGGCGTCAGCCCGTCCGAAGTCGTTCACCGGGCCGGGGCCCGGGACGGTCAGATCTGGTCGTCGTCCACCAGGCCCGCCACGAAGGGGTAGCGGTCGGCCACGTACTCGTGGAGGTCGGGGTGGACGAGGGTGTCGAGCGAGGGAAGTGAGGAGGTCATGGTCGGGCCGTTCAGTCGAGGTCGTCGGTGTCGTCGAGGGCCGTGTCGAAGTACGACACGTGGTCGCCGACCTGGTCGGCGAGGATGCGCTGGGCGAAGGTCACGACGCGCGCCTCAGGCCGACATCGCGTGGGCCGGAGCCGCCACGAGGAAGTCGGCGTAGGTGGGCTCGTCGACCCGGGCGACGGCCGAGACGGCTGCCGAGATCGGGGCGGCGAGGGCGACGGCCGCGACTCGCGCCCGACGACGACGGGGGTAGGTCTCGATGCGGACGGCCGGGACGCGGGGGTCGCGGCGGTAGAGGCCCGCGTCGACGCGACCGGTGGTCGGGCGGGTCGCCGCGGGGCGGGCCGAACCGACCGTGCCCCGGACGAGGGAGACGAGTTGCTCGTGGCCGAGGCCCTGGAGCGAGGTGCTGCTGGTGTTCATGTTCTTCTCATTTCTGGTGACCCTGCGTCACCTGAGGAACCTGCTGGAACTCCGGCACCGCCCGTGAAGTCGGTGCCCGTACCGCCGTGAACCGGTACGTCCACCACTGTGGCAGGCAGATTGCTAGATGAACTAGCCAGATCGAGAAGAGTGCGCATTGCGGACATGGCTCGGTCCTCGCCTGCGCAATCTGCGTTCTTCTTCGTTTTTCTGCTTTTGTCTTGTTTTCTCTGTGGAAGCGACGTACAGTCGGCCCACGCCGGCAGCACGCATGCCGGCAGCACCGCGAGACGACGAGGAGGTCGCATGTACGCCACCGAACGGCACGAGTCGATCGCCGAAGCCCTGCGCTCGGCCGGTCGGGTGTCGGTCAGCGATCTCGCCCTGCGTCTCGACGTCACGGCCGAGACGGTCCGCCGAGACCTCGACGCCCTCGAACAGGCGGGCCTGCTCCAGCGCGTGCACGGCGGTGCCGTCGCCGCCGGCCGCTCCAGCGTCAGCGAACTCAGCCTGAGCGAGCGCGAGACCCGGCACAGCCCCGAGAAGACCTCGGTGGCCCAGGCCGCCGCGCACCTCGTGCCGCCGACGTTCACGGGCTCGATCGCCCTCGACGCCGGCACCACCACCGCCGCCGTCGCCGCCGAACTCGCCCGCTGGACGCCGGCGACGCCCGGCACCGTCCTCACCGTCATCACCAACGCCGTCCCGATCGCCGCGCTGCTGCAGCACAGCCCCCACGTCGACCTGCACCTGCTCGGCGGACGCGTCCGCGGGCTGACCAGCGCCGCCGTCGGCACCAGCACGGTCGAGCAGATCCAGGCGCTCCGCCCCGACATCGTCTTCGTCGGCGCGAACGGCGTCAGCGCCGGCTTCGGCCTGTCGACCCCCGACGAGTTCGAAGGCGCCGTCAAGTCGGCGTACGTCCGTGCCGGACGCCGCGTCGTGGCCGTGGTCGACCAGACCAAACACGGCGAGGAGGCGCTGGTGCGGTTCGCGCGCCTGGCCGAGATCGACACCGTGGTCACCGACGCGCCCCCCGCGCCCGACCTGGGCGAGGCCCTCGAGCTCGCCGACGTCGAGGTGATCGTCGCATGAGCGCCCCGATCCCCACGCCCCGCCCCGTCGTGGCCCCGATCGACACCGCCCCGCAGCCAGGAGGCACCCGCATGATCCTCACCGTCACCGCGAACCCCTCGCTCGACCGCACGATCGAGCTGCCGGGCACCCTGCAGCGCGGGGCGGTCCAGCGCTCGGTCAGCACGACCGACGAGCCCGGCGGCAAGGGCGTCAACGTGTCCCGGGCCCTGGCGGCGTCGGGTGCCGAGACCGTGGCCCTGCTGCCCGGCGCCCTCGACGACCCGGTCCTCGTCGCCCTGCGCGAGCGGGGCGTGCCCACCGTCAACCTGCCGATCGGGCAGCGCCTCCGGGCCAACGTCACCCTGACCGAACCCGACGGCACGACCACCAAGATCAACGAGCTCGGCCCCGACCTCGGCTCCCACGTTGACGAGCTCACGGCCCTCGTCGTCGAACACGCGGCCCTCGCCTCGTGGCTGGTGCTCGCCGGCTCGCTGCCGCCCGGCCTGCCGACGACCTGGCTGGCCGACGTCGTCCGGGCCGTGCGCGCCTCCTGCGGTGACGCCGCCCCGCGCATCGCGGTCGACTCGTCGGGCGAGCCGTTCGCGGCCCTGATCGCGTCGGGCGCCGGCATCGACCTCGTCAAGCCCAACGCCGACGAGCTCGCCGAGATCGTCGGCGGTGACCCCGAGGCGTACGAGGCCGACCCGGCCTCGGCCGTCGCCGGGGCCCGACGCCTGCGCGAGCTGGGCGTCGAGACCGTGCTGCTCACCCTCGGCAGCGCGGGCGCCCTGTTGATCGACGACGAGGGCTCGTGGTTCGCCGCCGCCCCCGTCATCACCGCCCTGAGCACGGTGGGCGCCGGCGACTCGTCGCTGTCGGGCTACCTGCTCGCCGAGACCGCCGGGGCCCCCGCCCCGGCCCGCCTCGCCCAGGCCGTCGCGTCCGGAGCCGCCGCC
>NZ_JACYNS010000152.1:0-4605 GCF_014839405.1 Frigoribacterium sp. CFBP 13605
CCGCGCACGGCGCCGGCCGCCGGGGCCCGGCCGTCGCTCGGGCGTCTGGCCCCGGGTCACGCCGCCGACGCCGTCGCGTGGCACGACGACTGGACGGTCGCCCGGGTCTGGGCCGCCGGGCGCGAACTGCGCACCGGCTGATCCCCGACAGCCGGCCCCGCCCAGCCCCGCCCGGCCCGACACCGCACCGCGTTTCGTGCACGGCACCGCGACGAGTTGCGGTGTCGTGCACGACACGCGGTGCCGTGAGTCGGAGCCGTGGGGCGTCGGGCTCGCCGAGCGGCCCTATCCCTTCAGGTCGGGGAAGTCCGCGTCGCGCCACTCGGCCGCGGCCCGCTCGCCCGACCGGGCCAGCGCCTCCTCGCGGTCACGCAGCTCGACGCGTCGGATCTTGCCCGAGATCGTCTTCGGCAGCTCGGCGAACTCGACCCGCCGGACCCGCTCGTAGGCGGGCAACGACACCCGGGCGTGAGCCAGGACGGCCCGAGCGGTCTCGGCGTCGGGCGCCCACCCCTCGGCCAGGGTCACGTACGCCTTGACGATATTCAGCCGGGTGTCGTCGGGTGCCGGCACGACCGCGGACTCGGCGACGGCCGGGTGCTCGATCAGCATGCTCTCGACCTCGAACGGCGAGACCTTGTAGTCCGACGACTTGAAGACGTCGTCGGTGCGGCCGACGAAGGTGATCATGCCGTCGGCGTCGCGCACCGCCACGTCGCCGGTGTGAAACAGCCCGTCGCGCATCGACGACTCGGTGCGGGCGGCGTCGCCGAGGTAGCCGGTCATCAGGTTGACGGGCCGCGTGGTGAGGTCGAGGCAGACCTCGCCCTCGTCACCGACGACACCCGTGACGGGGTCGACCAGCACGACCTCGACGCCGGGCAGGGCGCGCCCCATCGAGCCGGCCTTGATCGTGCCGCCGGGCGCGTTCGCGACGATGGCGGTCGTCTCGGTCTGCCCGTACCCGTCGCGGATGTCCAGGCCCCAGCCCTGCTGCACGCGCCCGATCACCTCGGGGTTGAGCGGTTCGCCGGCCGAGAGCGCCTCGCGCAGGGCGCTCGGTCGCGAACCCAGGGACGACTGGATCAGCATCCGCCACACGGTCGGCGGCGCACAGAACGAGGTCACCCGGGCGCGCTCGAGCTGGTCGCGGAGCTCGGCCGGGCGGAAGCGCCCGTAGTTGTAGACGAAGACGGTGGCCTCGGCGGTCCACGGCGCGAAGAAGCAGCTCCAGGCGTGCTTGCCCCAGCCCGGCGACGAGATCGTCATGTGCACGTCGCCCGGCTGCACGCCCAGCCAGTACGTCGTGGTCAGGTGCCCGACGGGGTACGAGGCGTGCGAGTGCACGACCATCTTCGGCTTGCTCGTCGTGCCCGACGTGAAGTAGACGAGGCAGGCGTCCTCCGTCGCGGTGGCGACGTCGGGGCGGTCCCAGGAGGCGCGGTGCGAGTCCCCGAAGGACGTCCAGCCCGCGGGGACTGCGTCGCCCTCGGGGACGACCGCGATCCGCGTGACGGCCTCGACCCCGTCGACCCCCGCGAACGCCGGGGCGTCGGCCGCGTTGGCGATCACGTGCCGGACGAGCCCGCGGTCGATGCGGTCGGCGAGGTCGGCGCTGCCGAGCACGGTCGACGTCGGCAGGATGACCGCGCCCACCTTCATCACCGCGAGCATGGCCTCCCACAGCTCGACCTGGTTGCCGAGCATGAGCATGACGTGGTCGCCCTTGGCGACGCCGAGGTCGTGCAGCCACGCGGCGACCTGGTCGCTGCGCCGACGCATGGCGTCGAACGACACCCGCTGCTCGGAGCCGTCCTCCTCGACGATCCAGAGCGCCGTGCGGTCGTTGCCGTCGGCGACCACGTCGAACCAGTCGGTCGCCCAGTTGAAGCGGTCGCCGACGTCCGGCCAGCGGAACTCGTCGCTCGCCCGGTCGAGGTCGTGCCCGAGCCCCAGCAGGTGGTCGCGGGCCGCCCGGTAGGCGGCGGTGGCCGGGGCCTCGGCGGGTGCGGATGCGGGTGCGTCGGACATCCCGCCATCATGCACCCCGCCCCATGCCCGGCCCGGCATGGGCCCGTCGAGCCGCTCGCCTAGGGTCGTGACATGACGAACGACGCGACCCGCGCCTCCTCATCCGCCGACACGTCCGCCCGCCGGCGGCCCGCGCTCGAGATCGCGGTGACGAGCGCCGCCGGAGCCGTCACGGCGCGCGACGGCGGAGCCGACCGCGTCGAACTGTGCAGCGCCCTCGAGCTCGGCGGCGTCACCCCGTCGCAGGGGCTGGTCGAGGCGACCGTCGCGACGGGCGTTCCCGTGCACGCGCTGGTGCGGTGCCGGCCCGGCGGCTTCGCGTACGACGCGGACGAGCTCGACGTGATGGTGCGCGAGATCCGGGCGCTGGTGCGCTCGGGCGTGGCCGGCGTCGTCGTGGGCGCGCTGCGCGAGGACGGCTCGCTGGACGTCGACGCCCTCCGCTGGTTCGTCGAGGCCGCGCTCGACGCCGCCGCACCTCCGCACCGGGTCGCCGGACCGCAGGACGTCGCCGAGACCCCTCCGCGCGGCCTGGGGTCTGCGCGGGTTCCGGGGGCGTCACCGCTCGAGTCGCGCCCGCTCGAGCCGCGCACGCTGGAGCCGCGCCCACTGGAGATCACCGTCCACCGGGCCGTGGACCGTGCGGCGGACCCCGTCGCGGCGGTGACGGCCCTGGCGGGGCTGGGCGTCACGCGCGTGCTGACGTCGGGCGGCTCCTCCACGGTCGGGGCGGGTCTGGCGTCGGGGGTGCTGCCGCGCCTCGTCGAGGTCGCGGGCGACGTGCAGGTGATGGCCGGGGGCGGCGTTCAGCTCGGCGACGTCCCGGCGCTCGTGGCCGCGGGGGTCGACGCCGTCCACCTCTCGGCGAAGCGGGCGCGGGCCGTGCGCGCCTCCTCGTCCCGGTCGGGGACGACCGTGTCGCTCGGCACCGAGGCGTCGACCGACTCGTGGTTCGAGACCGACCACGACCTGGTCCGCGCCGCCCGTCACGCCCTCGACCAGGCCTGATCCGGCGGCCGCCGCGACGCCGACGGGGCCCGTCCCGGGATCCCGACCCGCGCCTCCTCCCCAGGGTCCCGACCCGCGCCTCCTGCCCGACTCCTGCCCACCTCGGCGACCGCCCCCGGTCGCGGGGGTGCACAGTGGAGCGATGACATCGACGTCCCTCCTCGTGATCGGCGGCACCGGGCAGATCAGCGCCTCGGTGGTGCGGCAGGCCCTGCGCGACGGCCTGGCCGTGACCGTGCTCAACCGCGGCAGCACCACGATCCGGCCCGTGCCCGCGGGCGTCGAGCAGCTCGTCGCCGACGTCCGGGACGAGGAGGCGCTGGTCGCCGCCCTGGACGGGCGTCGCTTCGACTCGGTGGCCGACTTCCTCACCTTCACGCCCGACCAGCTCGCCTCGATGCTGCGCGTGGTGGCCCCGCTCACCGACCAGTACGTCTTCATCGGTTCGGCGTCGGCCTACCAGAAGCCCCCGGTGACGCTGCCGATCACCGAGGCGACGCCGCTCTTCAACCCGTGGTGGTCGTACTCGCGCGACAAGATCGCCTGCGAGCGACTGCTGCGCGACGAGCACCTCGCCGGGCGCGTGCAGGCGACCGTGGTCCGGCCGTCACACACCTACGACGAGACGCACGTGCCGCTGCTCGGCGGCTGGACCCCGATCGAGCGCATGCGCCGCGGGGACGCGGTCGTGCTGCACGGCGACGGCACCTCGCTCTGGGCGCTGACCCACTCGAGCGACTTCGCCCGCGCGTTCGTCGGATTGCTCGGGCACCCCGGCGCCCTGGGCGAGGCGTTCCACATCATGTCGCCCGAGCTGCTCACCTGGAACATGATCGCGCGCGACCTCGCCGACGCCGCGGGGGCGTCGCTGCACGTCGTCCACCGCACGACGCAGGTCCTGACCGACGAGGTGCCCGAGTGGACGGCCGACCTCTGCGGCGACCGCAGCCACCCCGCCGTGTTCGACACGTCGAAGATCCGCGCGCTGGTGCCCGGGTGGGAGGCGCGGGTCCCCTTCGCCGAGGGAGCCCGCCAGATCGTCGCGTGGCACGACGCCGATGCCTCCCGTCGCACGGTCGACCCCTGGGTCGACGACGCCTACGAGCGGCTCGTCGCGCTCTAGCCCGGACTCGGGTCCCGACCCCGGCCCGGCCCCCGGCCCCGGCCCGTTGGAGCTTCGGGTCGACGTCGCACCACCGTCGTGTCGTGGAACCACCCGGGGGCGTGGTTCCACGACCCGGGCGTGGTGCGACCTCGGCCCCGGGCCCGGCCACCGACCCGCCGACGCACCGCCAGCTGGACGCCGCACCGCCAGCTCGACGTCGCACCACCGTCGCGTCCTCGAACCACCCTGGGGCGTGGTTCCACGACCCGGGCGTGGTGCGACCTCGGCCCCGGGCCGGGCCACCGGGCCACCGGGCCGGGCCACAGGGCCACCGTCGCACCGCCAGCGGAACGTTGCACCACCGTCGCGTCCTCGAACCACCCGGGGGCGTGGTTCCACGACACGGGCGTGGTGCGACCTCGGCCCCGGGCCGGGCCGGGCCGGGCCGGGCCACCGGGCCG
>NZ_JACYNS010000153.1:0-4537 GCF_014839405.1 Frigoribacterium sp. CFBP 13605
CGTCGCGGTCGGGACGACCCGTGCGCGGGCCGCCGACGACAGGACCGACCGCGGCCGCGCCGACCCCGGCCGCGGCGACCCCGGCCGCACCGAACCGGCCCCCGAACCGCTCTCTACCCCGACCCGTTCGACCACCACCACCGAGGAGACCTCCCGTGCCTGACACCACCGCCCTGCCCCGTCCGCCGTTCGACCCCGAGTTCGCGCCCTTCCTGGAGGCGATGGACGCCCGCGGCCGCTTCCGCCTCGAGACCGGGATGCTGCCCCGGATGCGACAGCTCGAGACGACGGAGGCGCAGCTCGACGAAGGACTGCGCGCCCGCGGTCTCGAGAGGCGCAGCATCACCGTCCCCGGGCACCTCGGCGACCCGATCGACCTCGCGGTCGTCCAGCGGATCGGCCGCACCGGGCCGGCGGCCTGCGCCTACGCGATCCACGGGGGCGGCATGATGTTCGGCCACCACCTCGGCAACCTCGACTCGTACGACGACTGGCTGCTCGTGCACGACGTCGTCCTCGTCAGCCCCGACTACCGCCTCGCGCCCGAGCACCCCGACCCCTACCCGGTCGAGGACTGCTACGCCGGTCTCGTCTGGGTCGCCGAGCACGCCGACGAGCTCGGCGTCGACCCCGACCGCGTGGTCGTCGTCGGTCAGAGCGCCGGGGGCGGGCTCGCCGCGGGCACCGCGCTCCTGGCCCGTGATCGACGCGGCCCGGCCCTTCTCGGGCAGGTGCTCGTCAGCCCCATGCTCGACGACCGCGACGCGACCGTCTCCGCCCGGCAGTTCGACGGGGTGGGCGTCGCCGACCGGGAGATGACCCGGTTCGGCTGGGACGCCTACCTCGGCGACCGTCGTGGTGACGACGACGGTGTGTCGATCTACGCCGCTCCCGGCCGCGCGACCGACCTCACGGACCTGCCACCGGCCTACGTCGACTGCGGCAGCACGGAGGTGTTCCGCGACGAAGCCGTCGCCTACGCGGGGGCGCTCTGGGCGGCCGGGGTGCAGGCCGAGCTCCACGTGTGGCCGGGGGCCTTCCACGGCTCCGCGAGCATGCTGCCGCAGGCGACCCTGTCGCGCCGAGCCGTCGCGGCCCTGCGGGACTGGACCGGGCGCCTCCTCGGCTCTGCCGCCTGATCGGGGCCGAGATGGAGCCCGGTCACGATCAGGGGGCGCCGCGGCGGCGACGGGACACGCTCAGGAGTCCCGCCGCCGCGCGGCGAGGGCGAGGAGCGCACCGAGACCGAGGAGGCCGAGCACCGCGATGCCGAGGACGGCCGGTTCGCTGCCCGTGAAGGCGAGCAGACGGTCACCCCGTGACGCTCCGGGCCCGGTCGACGGGTCCGAGGTCGTGCCCGCGGCACCGACGGCATCGACGGGTGCCCCCGGGTCGACCGGGGCACCCGGGTCGACGGGGGCACCCGGGTCGACCGGCACACCGGGATCGACCGGCTCCCCCGGGTCGACGGCCGGCAGGAGGCCCGCGTCGATGCCGAGGTCCCGGTCGACCCCGACGAGCTCGTCGCCCTCGAGGACGGTCGAGAGCGCCACCGTCGCGGTTCCGTCGAGCCCGGCGTCGGAGTCGACGCTGTCGTCCTCGCCCTGGTGGCGTGCGGTCCAGGCCCGGTCGGGCAGCGAGGAGAAGGCGACGGTGTACTCCCCCGGGCGGAGCCCGTCGACGACGTACGTGCCCGCGAGGTCGGTCCTGGTGCGCCGCTCGACCCGACGGCCCCGGTCGTCGGTGCCGGTGAGGGTCACCGGGAGGAACGGGATGCCGGCCTCGGCAGGCCCCTGGAGCCCGTCGGCGTCCGCGTCGTCCCACACGCGGTCGCCGACGGCTCCGGCGACGACGGTGATGGCGGCCCGGTTCGAGAACGCGGCGAGCGCGAGGTTCGTCGCGCGCAGGCCGAACCGGTTGGTGACGACGTCCCCGTCACGTGCCTCCGTCGTCGTCGCGGCGAGGTCGTGCGTGACGACCTCGCCGACGTCGACGGCCGTGGTCCGCTGGATGCGGACGGCGGTGACGTCCTCGAGCGCCACCTGGTCGCCGCCCGTCCCGATGCGGGACGCGTCGAACCAGGCGGTGTCGCCCCCGGGGGCGTTGCTCGGGTCGTCGCCGTCCAAGGAGATGCCGCCCGGGGCGGCGGTCGTGTAGCGGACGCGTTCACCGGCGTCGGGGTCGACCTCGACCGGGGCGGCGAGGTCGACCTGCCCACCGCTGGCCCCGACGGTGGGCAGGACGTCGATCAGGTCGACGGCCGCGATGGGGACGGAGTCGGTGTTGCGGTACTCGAGCGTCCAGACGAGGTCGTCGCCGACGACGACGGTGGGCTCCTTCGCGGTCTTCTGGACGCCGATGCCGCTCGAGGACTCGACGCGGACGCCTCGGAGTGCCGTGCGGAGCCCTTCGGGCGACAGGTCGTCGTCGGCGGCGACGTGGGCGGTGTTGTTCACGGACCCCGGCGGGGCCGTCCCGGACACGTCGAGCCGGTACGTGAGGGGCGCGATCGGACGGTTGGGGACGACGTCCTCGAGGGTCCAGACGATCGTCTCGTGGAGCTCACCGTCGATCGTCGTGGTCTCGACGCTCGTCGGTTCGAGGGAGCTCGAGCCACGCTGGTACGTCGTGTGCTCGGGCAGGACGTCGGTCACCGTGAGGGCCTGGGGGCGGCCCCCCTCCGTCGCGTTCGTCAGCGTCGGGTAGAGGGCGTAGTCCATGCTCGTGCCGGCGACGACGAACGCGGTCTTGTCGGGGGTGGTCTCGGCGGTGGTGCCGGGGTCGACGACCTTCTTCACGACCCGGGCCCTGACCTGCGTGACGATGACGCTGTCGGCCAGCGGCCCGACACCGTTGGCCGCGGGCGCCGTGTCGTGGACCCAGGCGCTCGTGCCGTCGAAGAACGAGCCGAAGTCGTGGACGCGGGTGTCGTTCGGGGCGGCCTGCACCTCGAAGTAGCTGAAGAGGTTGCCGGCCCGCCCGCCGGCGACCGTCCCGACGGCGCGGATCTTCCCGATCGCGTCGACACCGCCGGGGACGTCGTCGGGGCTGTCGTACCAGGGACCGTCGGAGTCGTCGCACGTGGCGTCCCGACCGACGGTGGGGTCCGTGAAGGAGAACGCCGCGTACTCGATGCGGACGCCCTCGTTCCAGCCGTTGGTGGTCGCGTGCTCGCCGAACAGCGTCGTCAGCTGCTGGAAGCGGTTGTCGTAGACGTCACAGGTGATCGCCCCGACGTAGTCCGAGACGCCCCTGTTCGCCAGGTTGACCTGGGAGCGGAGGCGCGTCCCGGGGGTGACGTAGGGGTCTCCCGACTTCGCGGAGCCGACGGCGGTGGAGCCGTCCGCCCGGGTCTGGCCGAGGTGCTTGAAGCCCCCTCCCGGGACGAAGAACGACAGGTTGCGGTCGACCGAGTTGTTCGCCAGCGGCTCGGTCGAGCCCGGGAAGTTGGACGCACCGCTGATGCCCGTGGTCTGCAGCGGGGTGAAGGTGTTGGTCGCGATGAGGGACTGGCCCGCGTCGAGGGCGGGAACCCAGATGCTGATGTACCCGCTGATCACGTAGGGCTTGACGCCCCCCTGGATCGGCTGGCCGGTGGCGCTCTGCGAGGGGATGCCCCTCGACGGCGTGATGTCGGTGTCGGTGCCCGTGATGGTCACCTCGACGGGCTGCCCCGGAGCGGACTGCGTGCACTCGAAGCGGCCGGAGTGCAGCACCGTCGTGGACCTCCCCCCGCTGCCGCCGGGGAGGACCGGGAAGGTGCGCCCGTCGTTGAGCCCGCAGGCGGCCCGCCCGTCGTGGCCGAAGAGGACCGCGGGGGACGGCAGGTCGCCGAACATCCGGGAGACGTCGTCCTGGAAGGTGAAGGTGCCGCTCGAGCGTTCGTAGCCGAGGAGCCCCTGCCCGGGGACCACGGGCTCCCACGCGACGGTCACGGGGTACTGGAGGACTGTCCCCTCCGTCCCGTCGGGGCCGACGACACCGGGGTGGAAGGTGGAGTTCGCGACGGATTTCGCGAGGTCGAAGCGCGGTGCCGCGGAGACCGTCGTCGCCACGGATGTGACGGGCCCTGCCGGTTCGGCGACGCCGTCACCGGTCACGGTGCCCGTGATGGCGACCGTGCCGCCGCCGGCCCGGGAGTCGATGGTCAGGACGACCGGGGTCGCGAGGACCTGCCCCTCGCCGACGGTGCCGACGTTGCAGGTGAGTTCGGGGCCGACGATCGCGGAGCCGTCGACCTCGCAGGTGTTCGGCATCCCGGCCCACGTGGTGCCGTCGGGTGCGGTGACGGTGAACCGCTCGTTCGTCACCGAGCCGCCGTTGGCGCTGACGGTCACGCGGTAGGTGATGGCGTCGAAGGTGCGGACGATGCCGTTGGAGGCGCCGGCGTCGGCACCGGGGCCCTCGGCGGGCGTGAAGGGGCCGCTGCCGTCGGCGCGGCGCTCGATGTCGAGGTCGACGGTCGCGGTCCATCGCCCCATGCTGTCAGCCCCGTCGCTCGCCGACCAGGGAGTGGCGATCCCTGGACGAGCGCTCT
>NZ_JACYNS010000154.1:0-4536 GCF_014839405.1 Frigoribacterium sp. CFBP 13605
GGCGGCGGTCCCGTGCCGACGATCGCCCTGTCGGTGCTCGCGGCGCTCGCGCTGGCGGCCCTCGTCGTCCCCTCGGGGCTGCGGGCCGGTCGCCGTCGCCGCCGCCTGTCGGCGTCGCCTCCCGACCTGGCCCTGCACGCCTGGCGCGAGGTGGTCGACACCGCTCGGGACCTCGGCGTCCCGGTGACGGCCGCGATGACCCCTCCGGCCGTCGCCGACCTGCTGGCGCAGCGACTCGCGGTTCTCGGCGACGGTGCCGCGGCGACGACGTCACACGCACCGTCCACCGGCCGGACGGCCACGGCCCGGGAGGCGCGGGCCGCGTCCGTCGCGCTGCTGGACGCCCTGCAGGCCGAGCGCTTCGGAGCCGAACCGGCCGCCCGACAGGTGCAGGCGGACGCGCGTCGGGTCATCGCCGGGCTCCGTGCCTCGTCGTCCGTGGGGCAGCGTCTCACCGCCACGATCGCGCCGCGATCACTCGTCAGGGGTACGGAGGCGGCGTCCGGCTCGACGGCGTAAACTCTTCGTTCGTGCCTCATTTCACCCAGACCCCCTACACCGTCCCGGTGTTCGACCTCGTGCACCGTCCGGGCGAGATGCGCGAGCACGAGCTCGACGTCGTCGTGCCCGAGAAACTCGGCGAGGGCCAGATCTCGGTGCCGAAGGGTGCCGAGATCGCTATCGACGTCAAGCTCGAGGGGCTGCACGACGGCATCCTGGTGTCCGCACACGTGTCGGGCACGGCGGTCGGCGAGTGCAGCCGGTGCCTCCGTGACATCTCCGAGCCCGTCGAAGTCGATTTCGCCGAGCTTTTCGCGTACGATGTCGACGAAGCTTTTGACTATCAGGTTCAAGACGATCACGTGGATCTTGAACCCGTGGTCAGAGACGCAGTGGTTCTGTCACTGCCCTTCCAGCCGGTCTGTCGGCCGGATTGTCCGGGCCTCGACCCCGAAACGGGCGAGCGCGTGGACGACATCCCCGACTACCAGCCCCGCGAGATCGCCGACCCCCGCTGGTCGGCACTGGCAGGGTTCCAGGCTGAATCGGCACCCGCCGACGGCACGTCACAGGGCACCGGTCACGACGACCAGCGCCCGGCCGACGAGCAGCACTGAACACCACCGCGTCACCCACCATCGTCAGACCCAGGCACCCGTGAGGGTGCCGACAGAGAGAAGAGAAACCCATGGCCGTCCCGAAGCGCAAGCAGTCACGCTCCAACACGCACGCTCGTCGTTCGCAGTGGAAGGCCACGCCGGTCCAGCTCGTCAAGACGATCGAGAACGGCAAGGTCACCTACAGCCTCCCGCACCGTGCCAAGGTCGTCGAGGACAGCGCCGGCACTGCCCTGTACATGGAGTACAAGGGCCGCAAGGTCGCCGACGTCTGATCACCGACGTGAACCCGTCCACCCTCGCGGTGAGCGCATGAGTCAGCCCGAGTCGAGCCCTGGTGCCGACCGGGCTGTTCTC
Source organism: Frigoribacterium sp. CFBP 13605 (assembly GCF_014839405.1). NCBI lineage: Bacteria > Bacillati > Actinomycetota > Actinomycetes > Micrococcales > Microbacteriaceae > Frigoribacterium > Frigoribacterium sp. CFBP 13605. The sequence continues at coordinate 1,476 of NZ_JACYNS010000154.1, forward strand.
TTGTCCCGACTGCAGATCGAGCTCAGCGACGACCTGATCGACCAGGCGCTGACCCACCGGTCGTACTCGTACGAGCACGGCGGCGTGGGCAACAACGAGCGCCTCGAGTTCCTCGGCGACTCGATCCTGGGCCAGGCCGTCACGGTCATGCTCTTCACCGAGAACCCCGACCTCGACGAGGGCGACCTCGCCAAACGTCGGGCCAGCCTGGTCAGCACCGTCGCCCTGGCCGAGGTGGCGCGGATCATCGGCCTCGGCCCGCACCTGCGCCTCGGTCGCGGCGAAGAGCTGACCGGTGGTCGCGACAAGCACTCGATCCTGGCCGACACGGTCGAGGCCATCATCGGGGCGACCTACCTCGAGGCCGGCGGTGAAGCCGCCACGGCGCTCGTGCTGCGTCTCGTGGCTCCTCTGCTGGTCGACCCGGATCGCTTCGGCGCCGCGATGGACCCCAAGACCAGCCTGCAAGAACTGGCAGCGACCCTCGGCCGGGGCATGCCCTCGTACTGGGTGACCGACAGCGGGCCCGACCACGACAAACGGTTCCACGCCGTCGTCGCCCTGGGCGACGACCAGGGAGTCGCCGAGGGGTCCGGCAGCAGCAAGAAGCAGGCCGAGATGGCCGCCGCCCTCGGGGCGTGGACGTCCCTCAACGCGTCGGCTGCCGGCGTCGCCGCCGCCCGTCGGGCCGCCGCCTCCGTCGACTGACCGTGCCCGAACTGCCTGAGGTCGAGGTCGTCCGTGCCGGTCTGCACCCGGTGGTGTCCGGCGCCGTGGTGACGGCCGTCAAGGTGCTCGACCAGCGGTCGCTCAAGCGACACCGTGGTCCGAGCGACGACTTCGTCGACCGGCTCGTCGGCGGCACGATCGATTCGGCCGTCCGCCGGGGCAAGTTCCTCTGGTTCCCCTTCGAACCGGTCGAGCGGCACGAGCAGCCCCTGGCCCTGGTCGCGCATCTCGGCATGAGCGGGCAGGTGTTGCTCCGCAGCCGGGATGCCGAGCCCGACCGTCTGATGCGCATCCGGCTCGACGTCGAGAGCCCGTCGCTCGGCCCCGTGCGGCTCGCCTTCGTCGACCAGCGCATCTTCGGCTCGATGGCCCTCGACGAGACGGTGCCCACCCTGGACGGGCGCGCGGCGGGGTTCGCCGGCCCGCGCCTCCTGGGTTCCGACGTCCTGGCCGCGGGGGAGGCCACACCCGGCACCACGACCGCCACCACGGCCGTCGGCACCGACGCCGACCCGGCCGCCTGGGTGCGCCGCGTCCCGCAGCAGGTCTCGCACATCGCGCGCGACCCGCTCGACCCCGCCTTCGACGAAGCGCGGGTGATCACCCGTCTGCTGGACCGCCGCACGGCGGTGAAGCGGGCGCTCCTCGACCAGGGTCTGCTGAGCGGGGTGGGCAACATCTACGCCGACGAGAGCCTCTGGGCCGCGCGGGTCCACCCCGAACAGCCCACCGAGTCGTTGTCGAGGGCTCGGGCGCGGGTGCTGCTGGCCGAGGTGCGGGTCGTGCTGCTCAAGGCCCTCGGCGAGGGGGGCACGAGCTTCGACGCCCAGTACGTCAACGTCAACGGCCAGTCGGGCTACTTCAGCCACAGCCTCGCGGCGTACGGGCAGCAGGGGCGTCCGTGCCCTCGGTGCGGCACGCTCATCGTGCGCGAGGCCTTCATGAACCGGTCGAGCCACTTCTGCCCCCGCTGCCAGCGAGTGCGCACGCGCTGAACCCCGACGGCCGGGGGCGTCCGCCTCCCCGGTCCGCGGGGCCTCCGCCCCTATCCTTGAGCGCGGGTCACCACCCGTCACGAGTCCCGAGGAGGCGCGGCGCATGTACCTGAAGAGCCTCACGCTCAAGGGCTTCAAGTCGTTCGCCTCCGCGACCACGTTCGCCTTCGAGCCGGGGGTCACCTGCGTCGTCGGCCCGAACGGTTCGGGCAAGAGCAACGTCGTCGACGCCCTCGCCTGGGTGATGGGCGAGCAGGGGGCGAAGAACCTGCGCGGCGGCAAGATGGAGGACGTCATCTTCGCCGGCACGTCGACCCGCGGTCCGCTCGGTCGGGCGCAGGTCGTGCTGACGATCGACAACTCCGACGGGGCCCTGCCCATCGACTACACCGAGGTGACGATCAGTCGGACGCTCTTCCGCAACGGGGGCAGCGAGTACGCCATCAACGGCGAGGGCTGTCGGCTGCTCGACGTGCAAGAGCTCCTCAGCGACTCCGGCCTCGGCCGCGAGATGCACGTCATCGTGGGGCAGGGGCAGCTCGACGCCGTGTTGCGCGCCACTCCCGAGGACCGCCGGGGATTCGTCGAGGAGGCCGCCGGCATCCTCAAGCACCGTCGTCGCAAGGAGAAGACCCTCCGCAAGCTCGAGGCCATGCAGACGAACCTCACGCGCCTCAGCGACCTCGCGGGCGAGATCCGCCGCCAGCTCAAGCCGCTCGGGCGCCAGGCCGAGATCGCCCGTGAGGCGCAGACCATCGCGGCGGTCGTCCGCGACGCCCGCGCCCGTCTGCTGGCCGACGAGGTCGTCGCCCTCCGCGAGTCGCTCACGGCCCGGTCGAGCAGCGAGGCCGAGCGCAAGAGCGAGCGCCTCGTCCTGCAGGGCCGCCTGGACGAGAACAAGCGGCGCGAGCACCGCCTCGAGCAGGCCATGGTCGGCGACGCCGTCGACGAGGCCCGCCGGGTGGTCTTCGGACTCGAATCGGTCCACGAGCGCCTGCGCAGCCTGTCGAGCCTCGCGCAGCAGCGACTCCAGCTGCTCGCCCAGCAGGGGGACCGACCCGCCGTGGCGACCACCGTCAGCTCGGGCATGGTCGCCGACGCCCGCGACGAGGCCGAGCGCCTGCGCGGCGACGTCTCGCAGGCCGAGGCGGCGGTGGGGCAGGCCGGGGCCGACCTGGCCACGGCCCGGGCCTCCCTCGACGCCCTCGACGTCGAGATCCAGGCCCAGAGCGTCCTCGTCTCGCAGCACGACCTCGAGGCGACCCGCCTGCGCGGCGCCCTCGAGGCGGCACGGTCGGGGCTCGCGGCCGTCCGGGGCGAGCAGCTGCGGCAGCGCG
>NZ_JACYNS010000155.1:0-4509 GCF_014839405.1 Frigoribacterium sp. CFBP 13605
CGGCCGCTCGGGCCCCGGCGGGTCAGGCGCGGCGGGTGGGGCGCACCGAGACGACCTCGGCGGTCGCCCCGTGCGGCAGGTCGACCACGAGCCGCACCGCGTCCGCGACGGACTGCGGTTCGAGGTAGAGCGACGTGTCGTACGTGCCGCCCTCGGCCGTGACCAACTCGTGCTGCATGTCGGTGTCGACGCGGCCCGGGTGCACCGAGCTGACCCGGACGCCGTGCGGACGTTCCTCCTCGCGCAGGGCGTCGGTCAGCGCGCGCAGGGCGAACTTGCTCGCCGCATAGGTGCTGCCGTCGGGCCCTGCCGTGAACCCCGAGCCGCTGTTGATCGACACGACCGTGCCCTGCGCCGCCCGCAGCGCCGGCAGCAGCTGCCGCGTCACCTCGGCCACGGCGAACACGTTGACCTCGAAGACGCGCCGCCAGTCGTCGCGCTCCGTGTCGGCGACGGCGCGCCCGCCGATGACGCCGGCCGCGTGCACCAGCACGTCGAGCCCGTCGAGCGGCGGCACCGTGAGGGCCGGGCCCGAGAGGTCCGCGGCCCACGCCGTCGCGGACGGGAGGTCGGCGGTGATCGCCCGCAGCGCCTCCTCGTCCCGTCCGTGGACGATCACGTGGTGGGTGCGGGCGAGGTCGCGGACGACGGCGAGGCCGATGCCCCGCGAGCCCCCGGTGACGAGTGCGGTCTTCATCGGACCAGTCTGCCGGTCCCGCGGGCCGCCGGTCGGCCCGGTCGGGCCGGTCGCCGGTCAGGCCAGCGGGTCGTGCCCCCAGTTCATGAGCGACCAGCGCCACTTCGTGTCGGTGACGTCGCCCGAGGGGCGCTGCTTCGAGTGGCGCGCGACGTAGCCGTGGACCTTCTCCATGTGCTTCCAGTCGGCGTCGGTCAGGTCGGCCTTCTTCTTCTCGAGGATGCGCACGATGTGCCGGCCGCTCTCGTGCCCGACGGACTCGCCGCCGTCCTTCTGCCCCACTTCGCGCGACTCGTCGGTGTCGAGCCACTCGCGCAGCGTCGAGGCCGTCATGTTCACGTCGTCGTGGAACTCGTCCCAGGTCTGCTGTCGTCCGTCGTCTGCCATGCGACGAGCCAAGCACGCCCCGGACGGGACCGCCCCGCACCGCACCGCTCCGCCGGATCGACGAAGATGGCACGGTGCGCACCCTGACCGCCGGCACCGCCGCCCTGCTGCTCGCCGCCTCGCTCGCGGTCACGATGTCGTCGTGCTCGGCCGACGGGAACAACCCGACGGTCGCGCCGCAGGCGAAGATCCCGGCAGGGCTCGCGGTCGAGGGCTACGCCATCGCCTCACCCGACGCGACGACGGCCGCCGTCGAGGCGCTCGACCGCAGCGGGTCGGCGATCGACACGGTCGGCGTCTCGGGCGTCGCGATCACGACCGGCGGGGCCGGGGTCGCACCGAGCGACGAGTCGGCCAACTCCCTCCGCGAGGCCGCCCAGTCGGCGGGCGGGAAGGCCGAGCTGCTCGTCGTCAACGCGGGCCAGGACGGCTTCAGCGGTGAGCTCGCGTCGCAACTGCTGTCGAGCCGGGCCAACCGCGAGTTCGTCGTGTCGGGCCTCACCGGAGAAGTCGTCAACGGCGGCTGGGACGGCGTCCAGATCGACTTCGAGTCGCTCTCGGCCGCGGACGCCCCGGGGCTGGTGGACTTCGCCGCCGAGCTCCGCGACGCCCTGCCCGACGACGCGAGCATCTCGATGGCCCTGCAGCCCAGCACCGACCCGGCGGGATACGCGGACCTCGGCTACGACCTCGCCGCCCTGTCCGACTCCGTCGACCGGTTCGTGCTCATGGCCTACGACCAGCACGGCGCCGGGTTCAGCGAACCGGGGCCCGTCGGCGGCCTGCCCTGGGTCGGTGAGGTCCTCGACGCCGCACTCGAGTCCGTCCCGGCCGACCGTCTCGACCTCGGCGTCGCGGGGTACGGCTACCGGTGGACGGGCGACGGCACCGCAGGAGGCGCGCTGTCGGTCGCCGAGGCCCGCACCGCTGCGCAGTCCACGGGTTCGTGGGACGCCGACCAGGCCGAGTACACCGCCTCGCCCGGCGACGGCTCGACCCTCTGGTGGTCGGACGGTCGCTCGATCACCGCGCGCGCCGATCTGGCCGAGTCGAAGGGGCTCCACGGCGTCGCGATCTGGCAGCTGACGACGGGCGACCCGATCCGCCGCGGCTGACGTCCGGGCGACGCGCCGCCCTGCGGCCAGGGATGCGGCTCGTGCCGGATCGCCGGGGGAGTGCGCCGCCTACGGCGTGACGACGCCGATCGGGCCGGTCAGCTGGGGGATGTCCCGGTCGCTCAGCAGCCAGTGTTCGCCGCGGCCGGTGATCAGCAGCGCGAGCGGACCCGGACGGCAGACGACGAGCGCGCCGCCTTCTTGGTGCAGCACGCCGTCGAGGGCGCCGCCGAGGTCGCGGTCGTCTTCGGAACCCGACGCCGACAGGACGGCGCAGCGGCCCTCTGCTCCCATCGCCTGCAGCAGTCGGCGCATGCCCTCGGGGTCGCTGCGGTCGGGACCGAGCGGGTGGGCGACGGCCATGTCGACCCACTCGACCGACCCGGTCAGGTCGGCGAGGGCCTGCTCTTCGGGGCCGGCAGGGTCGACGGCGAGGTCGTGCACGGATTGTTTGCGATCGGGTGCGGCGAAGGCCTCGAGTGCGGTGATGACGGAAAGGGGGAGCGACGCCACGGGTGATCTCCTGTCGAGGGGTTCCCACCATCCTCCCACCCGAGCTGCCCTCACAGGTCCGTCCACAGGCGGAAACCGGAGCGGGCGCCCAGTCGAGCCGCCGCACTACGCTGCCGGAGAGCGGCCCGACGCGCGACGACGACCCGACCTGCCCACCCACGACGACGACGGAGACACCGTGAGCGACGCCCCCGGCCAGCAGCCCTGGCAGAACCCCCAGAGCCAGCAGAACCCCCAGAGCCAGCAGGACCCCCGGAGCTCCCAGAACCAGCAGGACCCCCGGTACTCCCCGCCGTACCAGGGCCAGCACCCCCAGGCGCAGCAGCCGGGGCAGCAGCCCTACCCCGGGCCCGGTGGGTACGCCGACCCGCTCAAGGGCACCAACCCCGGCGTCAGCACCTCGACGCCGTTCGTCTGGGTGCTCGTCCTGCTGCCGCTGGTGCAACTGATCGGGCTCGCCTTCTGGGACGTCGGCGACTACCTCGAGCGCACCGCCACGATCACCCCGGGCGTCTACCAGTCGCCCTTCACGCCGGGCTACCTCGCCTACATGGGCATCGGCCTGCTCGTCTACGCACTGACGGTCGTCTTCGCCTGGCTCGACCACCGGGCGTTGACGGCCCGGGGCATCGTGAAGCCGTTCCCGTGGCCGTGGGCGTTCCTCACGGTCGTCTACGTCGTCGGTCGCTCGGTCGTCGTGAAGCGTCGCACCGGTGGCGGGCTCGCGCCGCTGTGGCTCTTCATCGCCGTGTACCTGATCACGATCGTCGTCGCGTTCTCGGTGTTCATCGTGGCCTTCGCCGAGTTCGTGCAGACGATGCCGTCCCTGCCGACCGCCCCGTAGCCGGACCTGCTGCGAGGATGGTCCCGTGACCTCCTCCAGCGCACCCCGCCTCGGCCTGCTCCTCGACGTCGACGGCCCGATCGCCAGCCCCGTGACCCGCAGCATCGCGCTGCCCGCGATCACGCGCGACCTCGTGGCGCTCGCCGCCCTCGGCGTGCCGATCGTCTTCAACACGGGGCGCTCGGACGCGTTCATCCGTGAGGAGGTCGTCGGTCCGCTGCTCGCCGCCGGCCTGCCCGAGGGGGCGCGGGTGCACGGCGTCTGCGAGAAGGGTGCCGTCTGGTTCACGATCGGCCCCGAGCACGGTGTCGACGGCATCGGCCCGATCGAGGTCGACTCGTCGCTCGCCATGCCCGCCGACTTCGGCGCCGAGATGCAGGCGTTGGTGGCGGACGAGTTCGCCGACCTGGTGTTCTACGACACGACCAAGCACGCGATGGTCTCGATCGAGCAGCTCACGAGCGTCGAGTCGTCGACCTACCTGGGCCGGCAACGCGACCTCGACGAGAAGGCGATGCAGGCGCTGGTCCGCCGGGGCTTCGGCGTGCGCCGACTCGACGACGTGCGGCCCGACGCCTCCGGGGCCGTGCAGTGGCGCGTCGACCCGACGATCATCTCGACCGACATCGAGTCGGTGCGGCTCGGCAAGGACCTCGGGGCCGAGCGGGCGCTCGAGCTGCTGGCGGCCGACGGCGAGCCCCCGCTCGCCTGGCGCACGGTCGGCGACTCGCGCAGCGACTACGCCATGGCCGACTGGCTGCACGCGCAGGGTCACGCGGTCGCGCACGTCGACGTCCGCCCGGCCGACGGCGTGCCGGCGACGCCGTACCCGGTGCTGACGAGCTCGACGGGCGCGATCCACGACGAGGCCGGGGCCGAGTTCCTGGCCGGCTGGCTGGCCGACCTCACCGTCTGACGCCCGGCCGCAACGCGTCCGGGCCCGCGACGGGCAC
>NZ_JACYNS010000156.1:0-4440 GCF_014839405.1 Frigoribacterium sp. CFBP 13605
GCCCGCTGACCCGCCGCGCCGGCTCGGACGGCGCCGCCCGGCGACGGGCCGACCCGGGGTCAGACCCCGACCGGCACCGCCGCTGGCGTCACCCGCACGAGCACGGCCTTCGACACCGGGGTGTTGCTGCCGATCGACGCGCTGTCGAGCGGCACGAGCACGTTCGCCTCGGGGAAGTACGCGGCGGCGCACCCGCGGGCCGTGGGGTAGGCGACGATGCGGTAGTCGCGGAGCACCCGCTCGACGTCGTCGGTCCAGACCGTCGACACGTCGACCTTCTGGCCGTCGGTGAGCCCGAGGTCGTCGAGGTCGAGCGGGTTGACGAAGACCACGTGCCGACCCTTCTTGATGCCGCGGTAGCGGTCGTTGAGGCTGTAGATCGTGGTGTTGTACTGGTCGTGCGAGCGCAGGGTCTGCAGCAGCAGCGTCCCCTCGGGGCGTTCGACGTGCTCGAGGTCGTTGACCGTGATCATCGCCTTGCCGACCTTCGTCGCGAAGGTCCGCGAGTCGCGCGGCCCGTTCGGCAGCACGAAGCCGTCGCGGCTGCGCACCCGCTCGCTGTAGCGCTCGAAGCCCGGCACGACCCGGCTGATGTGGTCGCGCAGCGTGTCGTAGTCGTCCTCGAAGCCCTTCCAGTCGATCTCGAGGTCGGCCCGGTCGCCGAGCGTCGCCCGCGCCAGGCGACTGACGATGGCGACCTCGCTGAGCAGGTCGGGCGCGACCGGCGGCACCTGGCCGTGGCTGCCGTGCACCGAGCACACGGTGTCCTCGACCGAGACGAACTGCGGCCCGGCCTCCTGCACGTCGATCTCGGTGCGGCCGAGCGTCGGCAGGATGAGTGCCTCGGCGCCGACCACGGCGTGCGAGCGGTTCAGCTTCGTCGACACCTGGACGGTCATGTCGGTCCCGCGCATCGCGGCTTCGGCGAGCTGGGTGTCCGAGATCGCGGCCACGAGGTTGCCGCCCATGCCCATCCAGAACTTGATCCGCCCCTCCTGCATGGCCTTGATGCCCTTGAGGGCGTCGACGCCGTGCTCGCGCGGCGGGTCGAAGCGGAACTCCTTCTGCAGGGCGTCGAGGAACTCGTCCGAGACCTGCTCCCAGATGCCCATCGTGCGGTCGCCCTGCACGTTGCTGTGCCCGCGGATCGGCGAGGCGCCGGCACCCGGCTTGCCGATGTTGCCGCGCAGGAGCAGCAGGTTGATGATCTCCTTGATGGTGTCGACGGCCTTGCGGTGCTGCGTGATGCCCATCGCCCAGGTGATGATCACGCGGTCCGAGGCCAGGTAGCGGTCGGCCAGCTCGTCGATCTCGGCCCGGTCGAGCCCGGTCGCCAGCAGCACCTCGTCGTCGTCGACCTGCGCGATGTGCTCGCGGAAGGCCTCGAGCCCGACGGTGTGCTCGGCCAGGAACTCGTGGTCGAGCACCGTGCCGGGGGCGGCGTCCTCGGCCTCGAGGACGCGCTTGGCGACGGCCTGCAGCAGTGCCATGTCGCCACCGAGCCGGATCTGCAGGAACTGGTCGGCGATCTCCGTGCCGCGACCCGCGACGCCGCGCGGCAGCTGCGGGTTCTTGTAGCGACGCAGGCCGGCCTCGGGCAGCGGGTTGACCGCCACGATCTTCGCGCCCTTGAGCTTGGCGTCTTCGAGGGCCGTCAGCATGCGCGGGTGGTTGGTGCCCGGGTTCTGCCCGAGGATGACGATCAGGTCGGCCTGCTCGAAGTCGTCGTAGGCGATGGTCGACTTGCCGATGCCGACCACCTCGGCCATGGCGAGGCTCGTCGACTCGTGGCACATGTTCGAGCAGTCGGGCAGGTTGTTCGTGCCGAAGGCGCGCACGAACAGCTGGTACGCGAAGGCCGCCTCGTTCGAGGTGCGGCCCGAGGTGTAGAACGACGCCTCGTCCGGGCTGTCGAGCGACCTCAGCTTGTCGCCGACGATGCGGAACGCCTCGTCCCACGACACCTCGCGGTAGTGGTCGCTGCCGGCGGGCTTGTGCACGGGCTTGGTGAGGCGGCCCTGCATGCCGAGCCAGTACTCGGTCTTGTCGAGCAGGTCGGTCACCGAGTGCTCGGCCCAGAACGTGTCGGGCACGAGCACCGGGTTGGCCTCCCAGGTGACCGCCTTGGCGCCGTTCTCGCAGAACTCGGCGACCTTGCGGTGGTTCGGGTCGGGCCAGGCGCAGCTCATGCAGTCGAAGCCGTCCTTCTGGTTCAGCGACGTCATGAGCTTGACGGTGCGGGCCAGCCCGAGCTGCTTGATGGCCGGGTCCATCGAGTGCAGCACGCCGGGCACGCCGGCGGCCCACTCGCGCGGGGGGCCGACCTCGATGTCGGCGTCGGTCACGTCGGAGACGGGGGGTTTCTCGGTCACGGTCTTGTTCCGATCGTCAGGGGGACGGGCGAGGAGGCGCGCGTCGCGCCGCCGGGGGAGTCGGGGGCGTGGGCGTCGGCGGCGTGAGCAGCGTCGGGGGACGAGGAGGCGCGGGTCGCGTTGTCGACATCGCGCGAGTGGGCCGACGGCTCGGTCCCGTCGGGCTCGCCGAGCCGGTCCGGTCGCGAGTAGACGACCATCGACCGACCGCGGAGGAACCCCACGATCGTGACGCCCAGCTCGGTCGCGAGGTCGACGGCGAGCGACGACGGTGCCGACACGGCGGCGAGCACCGGGATGCCGGCCATCGACGCCTTCTGCGTGAGCTCGAACGAGGCGCGACCCGAGACCATCAGGACGGTCCCGCCCAACGGCAGCCGCGCCTCCTTGACGGCCCAGCCGACGACCTTGTCGACGGCGTTGTGCCGACCGACGTCCTCGCGCAGGACGAGCAGCTCGCCCGTGCGGCCGTCGAAGAGCGCCGCGGCGTGGAGCCCGCCGGTCTTCTCGAACACGTCCTGGCCCTCGCGCAGGCGGTCGGGGAAGGTCGCGAGCAGGGCGGGGTCGACGACGAGGGGGTCGTGCCGCACGTCGTGTTGCGACGTCGTGCGGACGGCGTCGATCGAGGCCTTGCCGCACAGCCCGCACGAGCTGGTCGTGTAGAACGCCCGCTCGAGGCTCGGGTCGGGCGCCGGCACCCCGGGCGCGAGCGTGACGTCGAGCACGTTGTACGTGTTGAGCCCCTCGGCGGTGGCCCCGGCGCAGTAGCGGGCGGCGAAGAACTCGTCACCGGTCGAGATGACGGCCTCGGACACGAGGAACCCCGCGGCCAGGTCGAAGTCGTGACCGGGCGTGCGCATGGTGATGGCGAGCGACGTGCCGCCGACGCGGATCTCGAGGGGTTCCTCGACCGCGAGGGTGTCCATGGTCTTGCGGACGCCCGCGCTGCCGTCGTCACCGACCGTGATGCGGGTCACCGGTTTGCGGGACGTGATGCGTGCCATGGGTCAGGTCTACCCCTCGAACCCCGGAATCGAAAGCCGGCGGGGTCCGCACCTCACCACGGGAGGCCGAGCGAGGGGACGACGTCGCCCGCCCGCGCCCCGCCCTCGGGCACGACGAGCAGCCCGTCGGCGTCGGCCAGGCCGCGCAGCATCGCCGACGACTGGCGCTCGGTCGGCACGGCTCCGTCCGGGGTCGCCCGGTACGCCTGCACGAGCGCGCCGGGTCGGGGGTGGGCCACGTCGACGGCGAGCGTGACGGACCCGGGAGGCGCGGGTCGCCTCCCGAGGAGGCCGTCCACCACCGCGGTCCCCACGACCACGAGCCCCACGTAGGCGGCCATCGGGTTGCCCGGCAGGCACAGGTAGACCGTGTCGCCGCGGCGCGCGACGACCAGGGGCTGCCCCGGACGCATCGCGAGACCGTCGACCACCAGCTCGGCGCCCAGCCGGTCGAGGGCGGCGCGGACGTGGTCGGTCGGGCCGTGCGCGGTGCCTCCGGTCGTCACCACGAGGCGACGGTCCGAGCGGTCGAGGGCGGCGATCGTCGCGTCGAGGTCGTCGGCCACCCGCGTCGTGGTCGCGGACGCCGTGCCGAGGGAGCCGAGGAGGCGCGGCACCGGCACCGAGAACACGTCGCGGACCGTGCCGCGCTCGGGCACGCCCTCGGCCACGACCTCGTCGCCGAGCACGGCCAGGGCCACCGTCGGGCGGGTCACCACGGGCACGGCGTCGTGCCCGCCGAGGGCCAGCACGGCGACGCGGGGCGGGGTGAGGAGCGTGCCCGCGGTGATCAGGGCGTCGCCGCGGTCGATCTCTTCTCCGGCTCGCCGGACGTGCGGCGGACGGCGGGGGTCGTCGTCGGCCGTCAGGACGCCGTCGGCCACGTGCCCGGACTCCGAGCGCAGCACCCGGTCCGTCCCGTCCGGGACGACGGCGCCCGTGGTGACCGGTCGCGCGACCCCGGTCGGCAGCGAGCCGTCGTCGTCGGCGACCCGGCCCGCGACGATCGACGGGCCGAGTCGCCAGGGGCCCTCGCCGGCGACCGCCCAGCCGTCCATCGCCGA
>NZ_JACYNS010000157.1:0-4419 GCF_014839405.1 Frigoribacterium sp. CFBP 13605
TCGCCTACACCGGCAGCGAGCCGGGCCTGCCGCTCGGCGTCGCGGCGGCCGCCCTGGCCCTCGGCCTCGCGCTCGTCACGGGCTCGGCCGTCACCCGTCGCCGGGCAGGGCGCCGCTGACCGCGGCGGCCCCCGGGGCCCGACCCCACGAGGCAGAGGAGGCGCGGTGTCCGGTCGACGGGCACCGCGCCTCCTGCGGTCCGTCGGCCCGTGGGCCGGGCATGTGCCCGCACCGGGTGCGAGGGAGTTGGCTCGGGACCATGAAGAACACCACACTCGGCCAGGTCGACGGCGGACTCGACGTCGGCCGCCTCGGCCTCGGCCTCATGGGCATGTCCGCCTTCTACACCGGCAACAGCACCGACGACGACGAGTCGGTGCGCGTCATCCACCGCGCGCTCGACGTGGGCGTCACCCTGCTCGACACCGCCGACATGTACGGCCCGCACACGAACGAGCAGCTGCTCGGCCGCGCCCTCAAGGGCCGCCGCGACCACGCCGTCGTCGCGACGAAGTTCGGCAACGTGACCGACCCCGAGGCCCGCGCCGAACGCACGGTCGACGGTCGCCCCGAGTACGTCCGCCGGTCGGTCGACGGCTCGCTGAAGCGCCTCGGCATCGACCACATCGACCTCTACTACCAGCACCGCGTCGACCCGCTCGTGCCCATCGAGGAGACCGTGGGCGCCATGGGCGAGCTCGTCACGGCCGGCAAGGTGAGGTTCCTCGGGCTGTCCGAGGCGGCGCCCGAGACCATCCGCCGTGCCCACGCGACGTACCCGATCACCGCCCTGCAGACCGAGTGGTCGCTGTGGAGCCGTGAGCCCGAGGCCGAGATCCTGCCGACCGTCCGCGAGCTCGGCATCGGCTTCGTGCCCTACTCGCCGCTCGGTCGGGGGTTCCTCACGGGCACCATCCGCTCGGTGGACGAGCTCGCCGAGGACGACTTCCGCCGGTTCGCTCCCCGCTTCTCGGGCGACAACCTGCAGGCCAACGTCCGCATCGTGCAGCAGGTCGACGAGGTCGCCCGGGCCGTCGGCGCCACGCCGGGTCAGGTCGCGCTCGCCTGGCTGCTCGCCAAGGGCGAGGGCATCGTGCCGATCCCGGGCACGAAGCGCCGCGCCTACCTCGACGAGAACGTCGCGGCCGACGACGTGGTGCTCGACGCCGAGCAGGTGCACCAGCTCGACGACGTGGCCGCGCCGAAGGGCGCCCGCTACGCCGACATGTCGACGGTCGACAAGTAGCGAGGCGACCGGCGTCGGCTCGGCCGTCGCCCTGCGTGAGCCGTCGCTCCGCCACCCCGCCAACCCGCCACCCCGCCACGAAATGAACATCCCGCCATCTTTCTTGGTGGCGGGATGTCCACTTCATGGCGGGGTGAGACGTCCGGGGCCGGAACGAGGGCGAGCCCGAGGAGGCGCGGGTACGGTCGAGCGATGGACGACGTGATCAGACGCCGGGCCCTCGTGCACGGTTCGGTGCAGGGCGTGGGTTTCCGTTTCTCGACCGAGGGCGAGGCGGACCGACTGGACGTCGGCGGCTTCGTCCGCAACCTGCCCGACGGGACCGTCGAGGTCGAGGTCGAGGGACGGCCCGACCGGGTGGCGCTGCTGCTCGAGTGGCTGGACGAGGGACCTCGTGGGGCCCGGGTCGACCGGGTCGAGGTGAGCGAGATCACCCCCGTGGGCGAGAGCGAGTTCAGCACGCGCCACTAGCCCGAGCGACGATCAGAACGGGGCCCGGCGGCCGGAGACGAGAGACCCGGCCCGGACGCTCGCACACACCCGACAGTGTGGAGTGCCCGGACCGGGCGTTCAAGGGTACCTGCTCGACGGCCCGGCCCGATCACCCGGACCGGTTCGGTCGGACCGTCCGGCCCGGTCGGCCCGTCCGGCCCGGCGCGTCCGATCTCGTCGACCGGTGACCTCACATCCGGTGCCGCTGCCGCGTCTACGGGGTGGATAACATCGCCGAGAGCCAGGAGGCACCGTGAGCGTCCACACCAGCGTCGACACCCCCGTCGGCCCGTTGACCGTCGTCGGGGGCGAGACGGGCCTCGTCGGCCTCTACTTCGACGAGCACCGCCACCTGCCCGATCCGACCGGCTTCGGCCCGGTCTCGCGGGACGGCGTCGGCCTGAGCGACTTCGCCGAGGTCGGGCGCCAGCTCGGCGAGTACTTCGGCGGCGAGCGGCGCTCCTTCGACCTCCCGCTGGCACCGCGCGGCAACGACTTCCAGGTGCGGGTGTGGACGCTCCTCCGCGACATCCCCTTCGGCGAGACCCGCAGCTACGGTCAGCTCGCGACCGCGCTCGGCGGCGTCGGCCTGGCCCGGGCGGTCGGCGCCGCCAACGGGCTCAACCCCTTGAGCATCGTCGTGCCGTGCCACCGCGTGGTCGGCTCGGGCGGGGCCCTGGTCGGCTACGCCGGCGGGCTCGACCGCAAACGGTTCCTGCTCGGGCTGGAGGCCGACCAGCCGTCGGGCCCCGACTCCGGTCGGCTGTTCTGACGTGGAACCCTTCGAGCGCGTGGTCGCCCGGCACGGTCGCACGGTCTGGCGCGTCTGCCGGGCCGTGCTCGACGAGCACGACACCGACGACGCCTGGAGCGAGACGTTCGTGGCGGCCCTCGTCGCGTATCCGTCGCTCCCCGCGTCGACGAACCTCGAGGCGTGGCTGGTGACCATCGCGCACCGCAAGGCGATCGACGTGCTGCGGGCACGGGAGCGTCGCCCCCGCCCGGTCGAGACGGTGCCCGAACCGCCGCCCGCGCCTCCTCACGACGAGACCGTCGCGCGCGCGGACGAGCTCGACGGGGCGCTGCGCACCCTGCCGCCGGGCCAGCGGCGTGCCGTGGTCTACCACCACCTCGTCGGGCTCTCGCACCGCGAGGTGGCCGAGCTGACCGGCATCAGCGCGGACGCGGCCCGGCGTGCGTCCGCGGACGGCATCGCGGCGCTGCGGCGGCTGCTCGCAGAGCCGGCGACGCCCCGACCGGCTGACGCCTCCGACCGGGCCGCCGGCCGCGCCTCCGTCCCGTCCGCCTCCCCCGAGCCGAAGGGCACCCGATGACCGCCTCCCCCATCGACGCGTCGACCGACCCCGGCGACCTTTTGACCAGCCTCGACCCGACCGACGAGCGACTCGCCGCGCTGCACGCCCGCTTCGCCGAGACCGCCCTCGGCGTCGGGGCGGTCGACGTGGCCTACCGCACCCTCGACTCCCCCGTCGGCCTCCTGCTGCTCTGCGCCACCGACGTGGGCGTGCTGCGGGTGGCCTTCGAGATCGAGGGGCACGACACGGTGCTCGACCGCCTCGCCTCGACGGTCAGCCCGCGCATCGTCGAGGCGCCGTCACGGCTCGACACCGTGGCACGCGAGCTCGACGAGTACTTCCGCGGCGAGCGCCGCGCGTTCGACCTGCCGCTCGACCGGCGCCTGTCGACGGGGTTCCAGCGGACGGTGCTCGAGCACCTGCCCGACATCGGCTACGGGTCGACGGCGAGCTACGCCGCGGTGGCGCTGGCCTCGGGCAGTCCTCGCGCGGTGCGGGCCGTCGGCACGGCCTGCGCCACCAACCCCCTGCCGCTCGTCGTCCCCTGCCACCGGGTGGTGCGGAGCGACGGGACCTCGGGCAACTACCGTGGGGGCATGGCGGCCAAGCATATCCTGATCGACCTCGAGGCGGGGGCGTGAGCGAGGCGGTGACCTCCGGCGTGACGGCGGCCGGCGCGGGAGCGGTGCCGTCGGACCTGGCGGGCGCGGGCGTCGTGGTCGGTGACGACGGGCTCGCCCGACCGGTCTGGGCGTCGACCGATCCGCTGTTGCGCGAGTACTACGACACCGAGTGGGGGCTGCCGGTCCGGGACGAGCGGGGCCTGTTCGAGCGGCTGAGCCTCGAGGCGTTCCAGTCGGGGCTGTCGTGGGCGACGATCCTGCGCAAGCGTCCGGCGTTCCGGAGCGCATTCTCCGACTTCGATCCCGACGTTGTCGCCCGCTTCGACGACGAGGACCGGGCACGGCTGATGGCCGACGCGGGGATCGTCCGCAACCGGCTCAAGGTCGACGCGACGATCCGCAACGCGCGGGCGACGATCGACCTGAGGGCCGACGGCGGCCTGGTCGACTTCGTCTGGTCGTTCCGGCCGGTCGAGACTCCCCGGCCCCGCACGATGGCCGAGGTGCCGACGACGTCGCCGGAGTCGCTCGCCCTCTCGCGGGCACTCAAGGCGAAGGGGTTCACCTTCGTGGGGCCGACCACCATGCACGCGCTGATGGAGGCCGCGGGCATCGTCGACACGCACCTCGTCGACAGCCACCGCCGCGGGTCGTCCGGGGTGTGGGGCGACGACGGCCGGCCGGTGCCGGACGGCGGCCCCCGGGCGGCCGGGTCGTGACCGCGGACTCGCCCGACGGGGCG